>CAINOM010000127.1 GCA_903851455.1 uncultured Bacteroidota bacterium
AATTTTATTTCGACAGCAGGCAACAGATGTTGGAATGCTCACGGCAACTAAGGGCAATGCGCCTGTCGGAAAATAAATTACTGGCGGAAAGGTCTCGTGGGCAACAGTTTTACCAGGCACTCACCACCAGCACGTTAAAGTACCTGCTGGTTATTTTCTGTATCATCACGCTCATTCTTTTCTCAATAATGATCAAAGAGCTTCGTGAGCGGATCCGATACCAGGAGGAACTACAGGCAAAAGTCATTGACCTTCGAAGGTCCCACAACGAGCTCCAGGAAATAGCTTTTGCTGCTTCACACGACCTGCAGGAGCCATTGAGGAAAATACAGGTATTCAGCAACATGCTGCTTTATAAGAACGTAGATGGGCTGAAAGACGAGAACAGGGTCACCCTCGAGCGTATCAACACTTCGGCAAACAGGATGCAGGTACTAATATCTGACCTCAACGCACTTACCAGCCTCACAAAAATAGATGGAGCCAAAGAATCCGTAGACCTCGGTGTTGTATGCCAATACATTCTTTTCGATCTTGAAGAACAGGTAAAAGAGATGGGCGCCAACGTAGAGGTTTATGCGCTGCCAGTAATAAAAGGGTATCGCAACCAGCTGACAATTCTGTTCAGGGCCTTGCTCGACAACTCGTTGAAGTTTACAAGAGAAGGCATAAAGCCGGTTATTACCATCAGCTATGAAATAATTAACGGGCACGAACTGGAGGAAATCAACCCCAACCTTATGAACAGAAAATTCTATAGGATCATCTGTTCAGACAACGGCATAGGGTTCGACAACCAGTTTATCAGCAAGATTTTCCAGATATTCCAGCGCCTGCACCCCCAGCAATCCAAATACGACGGCAAAGGTATTGGGCTGGCGATCTGTCAGCGTATTATGGCTAACCATGAGGGATATATAATGGCTCACGGCCAACCGCAAATGGGCGCCAAATTCAAACTCTTCTTTCCAGTCGAAGACTGATCAGTTTCTTACCTTTTTACTGATCTCCTCTACGTCAGTCATGAATTTATTTACATGCTCGTCCGCATACGCGCCATAGGCATCTATCAGCGTACCCTTCACGCCATCTGCAGTTTCTATAACATACATGATGGCATTGTCAGCAGGGTCAGACTGGCCCTCGAAACGATAAAAATCTATGACCCGGACTTCATCGGGTCCGTATAATCTATCTTTCGCGGCCGAGTGAAGGCCTTGTTTTGTTACTTTTAAATTATCTGTATAGCCTTCTTTCACGGCTTTGTTGATACGCTCTGTGAGTGTATTCATAAAGGGCACCTGTTCGTTTGGTACGCTCTTCCTTCCTGTCTCGGCTTTCATAATATGGTTATTAAGTTCGTGATCAAATAGTGTGTTTTACTTTTGCAGCGACTTATGCGCACTGCGCTGCTGCTTTATCAGGTCGTGCGATTTTTGCAGGGACGCCCGTTGCGCCGCCACAAGTTCCTTGAAAGACGCATCTAACAATAATCCGGATGACAGTGCGCCGTCATAAGCGCGGAGCGCTGCATCTTCGCCAAATTCACAATTAGCCAGTACAGATAAACGGTCACCCGCGGTAAACGTCGATTTGATATCCATCCATGCGCGATATATCTTGCCGGCGGAACTTGTGTCATTGTCAACAATACCACCGTTACCCTCTATTTTTTGGACCAGTTCTTCTTTATAGCTGTTGCTTTGGCGTTTCATTTCTTCAAAGAGCGCTTTTAGGTCTATGTCCAGCCCGTTAAGTTCAGTAGCGGCCTTCTCATAGCCGGCGATCCGGTCATTGTTGATCATTACCAGGTCGTTGAGTACTTCGTTCATTGATTCGTGCAGTTCCATAAAAATTGTTTCGTTTGCTTTATTCTTTTAAAAACTATGCCATGTATCCGTAGCATCTTAAAAAAATATCATAATGTTAATTTGCTGTGCTAAAAGCATTTGAATTCTTACTTTTGAGCACTGCCTGCCCCAAACAGGCTTAAGCCTCTGATTCGATTATGGATATAATGGTAGCAACACTCGAAGTTCTCAAGTACACCATACCGTCGCTGGTAGTTTTAACAGCCTGTTACCTCATCGTTAAAAAATTCCTGGTATCTGAGATGCAGCGCAAGCAGCTGGCCATCTTCAAGGACACCCAGGATGTAACATTGCGGCTGCGGCTGCAGGCATACGAGCGCATGATACTATTCGTGGAGCGCATGAGCCCGCGCCTCCTCATACCGCGTGTGTACGACCCCAATATGACGGTCCGTGACCTCCAGTCTGTGATGACATACAGTATAAGCTCGGAGTATGAGCACAATATGTCGCAGCAGATCTACGTATCCAGCAACGTTTGGGAGACCGTGAAGAACGTAAAAGAACAGGAGCTGAACATGATCAATCGCCTGGCACAGACACTGAACCCAGAGGCCCCTGCCCGCGACTTCCACGCACGTATACTGGAGGTAATGCAGCAGGCCGAAGGCGAACTGCCCACCGACATGGCCATACAGATCATCAGCAACGAGGTAAGGAAAGTGATGTCATTCGGCGGCATGTAATTAACAGTGACAATGTTCTTAATACTGATAATAAGATGGAAACAACACCTCCCCTCCTGTTTTTAGGAGGGGATGACCGGAGCTTGCTCAGGTCTGGGGGTGGTTGACTCGCGCATTAAGCGCCCTACGGGTGCACAATACAATGACCTTACAATGGACAAAAAAACGATCAAAACAGATTCGGGTATAACGATCAATGAGCTTTACTGCCAGCCGGTAAAGATGGACGAACTGCCGGGCCTCTTCCCGTTCACACGCGGCGTGCATGCTGCCATGTATCGCGACCGTATGTGGACCATGCGCCAGTATGCAGGGTTCAGCACAGCGGAGGAGTCTAACAAACGATACCACTTCCTGCTGGGCCAGGGTGTAAGCGGCCTGTCCGTAGCTTTCGATCTGCCCACACAGATCGGTTATGACTCAGACCACGCCATGTCTGAAGGCGAAGTAGGCAAAGTAGGTGTAGCCATCGACTCCCTGCAGGATATGGAGCTGCTGTTCAAAGACATCCGCCTCAGCGATGTTTCTACCTCCATGACCATCAACGCCACAGCGTTCATACTACTGGCATTCTACATAGCACTTGCGAAGAAGCAAGGCGCCGATGTAAAGAAGATATCCGGCACCATACAGAACGATATACTGAAAGAGTACGCAGCTCGTGGTACCTATATCTATCCGCCGGCGCCTTCTATGCGGCTCATCACCGACATCTTTGAGTACTGCAGCAAAGAAGTACCCAAGTGGAACACCATCTCTATCTCCGGCTACCACATACGCGAGGCAGGTGCTAACGCCGTGCAGGAACTGGCCTTTACCCTCGCCAACGGCAAGGCATACCTGCAGGCCGCACTGGCCAAGGGTCTTGACATCAACGTCTTCGCACAGCGGCTCTCTTTCTTCTTCAACGCACACAACAACCTCTTTGAAGAAGTAGCCAAGTTCCGCGCGGCACGCCGCATGTGGGCCAACATCACCAAAGAGCTCGGAGCTACTGATCCCCGCGCACAGATGCTGCGCTTCCATACGCAGACCGGCGGCAGCACACTCACTGCACAACAGCCCAAGAACAACATCGTCCGGGTAGCACTACAGGGTCTTTCGGCAGTGCTCGGCGGCACACAGTCGCTGCATACGAATGGTTACGACGAAGCCCTCTCTCTGCCCACAGAGGAAGCTGCATCCATAGCCCTGCGTACCCAGCAGATACTCGCCTTCGAAAGTGGTGCAACCGATACCGTAGACCCGCTCGCTGGTTCTTTCTACGTAGAAAGCCTGACCAACGAAGTAGAAGCTGCCGCCTGGAAACTCATCGAAAAGATCGATGCCATGGGCGGCTCTGTAAAAGCCATTGAGCACCACTTCATGCAGGACGAGATAGCCCGCTCAGCATACGCCTATAACAATGCAATTGAAGACGGCAGCAAGATCATTGTAGGCGTCAACAAGTTCACATCCGCCGAGGCCGCAGCCCCGCCAGTCTTCCGCATTGACGACTCCATACGTATCCTACAGAGCGAGAAGCTGAAGAAGCTTCGCGCAGAGCGCGATAACGTAGCGGCGGCAGCCTGCCTCGCAACGATAAAGCAAAAGGCCACCACTACCGAAAACCTCATGCCCTTTGTCATCGACGCCGTAGAGCACCTGTGCACCCTCGGCGAGATATCAGATACATTGCGTGACGTTTGGGGCGAGTACAGAGGCTAGAAAATATTGCCCTCTTTTACTATTTTGCGGAAAAACACACCTATGAACAAACATATTGTGCTTACCGCAGTTGCCGCATGCCTTACACTGCTGTCCTTTGGCCAGATCACCCTGGAACATACTTATAACGCTGGCGGTACCCTATGGCCGGTTTTGCTTTCAAGCAATGGCGAGAAATACATGACCTATGATAGCGCCAATATTTACCTCTACAACACTGATCACTCTTTATGGAAAACCATTGTGCCGAATTCATACACAGGATACAGGATACAAAACGTCAATATTGTGTCAGATAACCTGTTTAATTCAGATAACTTAGTCGAACTCGTCGTGACCTACTTCGTCACTTCCTATACCATACGTCCGTACTACAAATCTGACGTGATCAACGAGAACAGTGTCGTTATTCAAAGCTTAGATTCTTCCTCCTATAACACGCTGCATTTCAATTCCACCACTAATACCTACAAGCTTTTCGCTGAGAAAAGCCATTCAGGCCCTGCTTATGATATCACCGATGTCTACGCCCTCCCGGGCACCATTCCCTGCGGTCAATGCTCCTCCCTGGGCACAGAAAGAACAACAGGCGGCACTGGCTCCAGGATAAGCATCTCCGACCCTACCCCCAACCCAAGCTCAGGAGCAGCAAGGATCAGCTACCAGCTGCCCGTTGGTGCTAACCCCGCTACAATAGTATTCTACAACATGGCCGGCCAGCTTGTGCGCGAGCTGCCCGTTGTTCCCAACAACATCTTCATCGACATCAACAACAGCCTGTTCCGCGCGGGCAACTACTCCTACTTCATCAGGGCGGATAACATGGTATCGGATACAAAGACTATGACTGTGCAATAATAGTGTTTAAATACAAAATGAGTGCTACGATATACCTCCCCTCCTGTTTTTAGGAAGGGCATGCCGAAAGACATAGCGAAGCATGTCTTTTGGCTGGGGTGGTTGGCTCGCGTATGGCAAAGCCTGCCCTACGGCACCCGTATCAGTGCCTTGCTGCGCTTTTTCTCCCACATCCTGGCGCTGTTCACTACATTGCTGTAGCTTCTGATGCCCTCCTTCTGATTGTGCATCTTCAGATAGCTGTCGTAGAACTCGCTGCTGTACCTGCTTGCATCATTGTTATACTTCTTGCTCAGCTCCTCCAGCGTATCTATATGCGCGGCCGTCAGTTTGTTCAGCTGCGCTTCAAACTTCCTGGCCACCACAGAGTCCTTTCTGAACAGGCGGATATTGGCATACAGCCATATGTTCAGATAAGCCGAATAGTTGAAGCTGGGATCATCGCCCTGCGTGCCCACTGCGTAGGCCATCAGATTGGCATCGCCCTCTGCCGCTATGCCCGCCTGGTGGGCCATCTCATGGCACACCACAAAGGGCAGCATGAATGCCGGCAGCCGCCCGCTCACCTGCCCTTCGCCGGTAAACGGATTGTAGTATCCATCCACAGCCACGCGCTCCATAAAGTACCCAAACATCGTAGGCTTTATATCCAGTCCGTAGGCCTTTACTTTGCTGTCGGTATACAGGCGGTAGCAGGTCTTTGCACGCTCATTCACCTCTTTAAGCGACAGCGTGCGATACAGCGGAGCTGTAGCATTCAGCTTGTCCAGCAGGAACTGGTTAAAGGCCACCAGCTCATTTGAGTCTATCGCCCGCTGAACCTGATAGTTATCGTTCGTTTCGCCGATCAGGTCCCACGAGTAGCGCAGCGGCTCCTTCGAGTAGTTCTCACCCCACCCCAGCGTAAAGAACAGGTATACAAACAGGGCAGCATTGATCGTATTCAACACCGATCCTGCCAGCCTGCGCTTCCGCTCTTTAAACTTCACCAGGTAGTACACCCACCGCACCAGTGTATACAGCAGCAGCGCCCCGCCCGCCACATACAGCACATCGCCCACGCTGAACGGCACCCAACCCAGCAGCACCATCCTCAGCGACTGGAAGGGATAGTAAAAGTATTTGTCGTAAAAAGGAATGTGGCCATACAGCAGATGCATGCACATCCACACCAGCACTACCAGCACCACAAACACGATCAGTTTCCTCTTTAGATTCATAGTGATCTCC
>CAINOM010000128.1 GCA_903851455.1 uncultured Bacteroidota bacterium
ACAGGCATTCTTTTTATGACCACATAAAAATGCAGTACATAAAAAAATTAGAGCAGGAAGAGCAGGAAGAGCAGGAAGAAGAAGTAAAAAAACTACCTGTTACAGAATAGTTTTCTTCACGTCTTCCAGTATATCCAGTGTTTCCTCCTTGCTATTGCCCTCGGCATATACGCGCAATAAAGGCTCTGTGCCGGAAGCGCGCAGCATCACCCATCCGCCATTGTCCAGGTGGTATTTTATGCCGTCTATGGTTTCTATGCGGTTGAAACCATACTTGCCAAATTTCGTGTAGCCGCCATCAGCCGCTTTTTTGATGATGGCATTTTTCTTATCGTTGTCGATGGTCAGGTCGTGGCGGTCGTAAGAGAAATGGCCGACGATCGCATATACCTCTTCACAAAGCTCTTTAAGGGTTTTACCGGATTTGGTCATGAACTCATAAAGTACCAGGCCGTCATAGATGCCATCGCGCTCTGGTATATGGCCCTTCACGGCTATCCCGCCGCTTTCTTCCCCGCCCACCAGTACATCGTCATGCACCATTATTTCGCTGATGTATTTGAAACCGATGGCGGTTACCTCCACCTGCAGGCCATAATGTTCGCACAGTTTCTTTACGCGGTCAGTCACAGAAAAGGCTATAACCACTTTACCATTCATACCCTTATACTTATGCAGGTAGTGAATAAGCAACAGAATAATATTGTGCGCGTCTACAAAATTGCCATCGCCATCATACAAGCCTATGCGGTCGGCATCGCCATCTGTCGCCAGTCCTATCTTTATCTCGGGCGTAGTAGCTACTGTATGCGCCAGTTCCTTAAGGTTCTTGTCCAGTGGCTCAGGTGCCTGTCCATGAAAACCGGGATTATCATCGCAATGCAGCAATACTGCTCCCGGCAGCAACCGGCGGATCACGTTTTGCCCGGCGCCAAACATCGCATCGTACGCCATTTTGAACGGAGATTTCGACAGCATTTCAAAGTCGAATTTCTCCTTCAGGTAGTTGACATACATATCTTCAAGGTTGATGTATTCCAGCAAACCTTGATCTTCCCAGTAGGTTAATGGTTGCGTGGGCACATCCACTTCATTCGGTATCAGGGCTTCAACTGCAGCAATATCCTTAGGACTGGACGGGCCGCCATGAGCACCTTTTAGTTTATATCCGTTATAGGAAGGCGGGTTGTGAGACGCTGTTATCACCACACCCTGCTGCGCCTTCAGCATCAATACACCCATGGATATCATCGGCGTACTGATGAAACCTTTGGCGAGCAATACTTTTACGCCATTGGCACACAGCACCTTAGTCGTGATCTCTGTAAAGAGCTGGCCGCCAAAACGGCAATCATGGCCTACCACCACAACCGGGCGAACAGACTGTTGAAGCACCCATTCAGAGAGGCCTTTGCTTACCCGGGCTACGTTATACACCGTGAAATCCTGTGCGATGATCGCTCTCCATCCGTCAGTTCCGAACTTTATTTTTTCTGTTACCATCAGGTGCTGTTTTTATGTTTAGAGTATGGTTTGTTAATTTCTGGAAGGCAAATTTATAAAAACGTTTTGTACAGATAAGGTTAATTAATTTTGCGGCAAATATTATCACAATGGCCAGTCAATTGACGTCTATCAATCCCACTACAGGAAAAGAGATCGCGTCCTACGAAATACATGATGAGAAAAAGGTGGAGCAGGCGATGAAGCAGTCGCGCAAGACTTTTGAAGAGTGGCGGCAGTTGCCATTTGCAAAACGCGCGGTAGTGCTCAGGAACATAGCCAAAGAGATAAGGAAGGAAAAGGACAGGCTGGTAAAACTGGCAACCATGGAGATGGGTAAACCTGTTTCGCAAGGATATTACGAAGTGGAGAAATGCGCGGCTACGCTGGAGTTCTATGCTACAAATGGCGCTAAATTCCTGGCCGATCAAATAGTAAAGACAGACGCACGAAAGAGCTATGTTTCTTATCAGCCGCTTGGTGTGGTGCTGGCTATAATGCCATGGAATTTCCCGTATTGGCAGGTGTTTCGGGCTATGGCGCCTACGGTAATGGCCGGCAACGTAATGATACTGAAACATGCGTCTAATGTGAGCGGGTGTGCGGTGGCTATTGAGAAACTGATCTTAAAGGCAGGCGCGCCAAAGGGCTTGTTGCAGACGCTATTGATACCATCCTCTAGGGTTGAAAAACTGATAGATGATCCGCGGATATCTGCAGTAACGCTTACCGGGAGCACGGCTGCAGGTAGTAAAGTAGCAGAAGCTGCTGGAAGAAACTTGAAGAAACAAGTGCTGGAGCTAGGCGGCAGTGATGCATATGTGATATTGGCAGATGCAGACCTGGATATTGCTGTAGAGATAGCAGTGCGGGGACGGCTGGTGAATAGCGGACAGAGTTGCATAGCAGCGAAGCGGTTTGTTGTTGTGAAAGAGGTTTATAAAGAGTTTGTAGCGCGGTATACCGAACAAATGAAAAAGGCCACTTATGGCGACCCGATGGATGAGAAGAGCCGGATCGGCCCGATGGCCCGCGTGGATCTGCGTGATCAGTTGCACGAGCAGGTGTTGAAGAGCGTAGAAAAGGGAGCTAAGATATTGTGCGGCGGTTTTATCCCCGATATGCCGGGGGCTTTCTATCCGCCTACAGTGCTGACGAAAGTTAAGAAAGGTATGCCAGCTTATGATGAAGAGTTGTTTGGCCCGGTAGCAGCGATCATAGAAGCAAAGGATGAGCATGACGCCATACGAATAGCCAACGACAGTATTTACGGGCTTGGCGCCGGGATCATATCCAGGAACAGGGCGAAGGCTGAGAAGCTTGCTGCAGGCGAGCTGCAGGCCGGAAGTTGCTTTGTGAATGACTTTGTTCATTCCGATCCTCACCTGCCTTTTGGAGGCATGAAACAGAGCGGTTATGGTCGGGAATTGGGTAGCTTTGGGATACATGAATTTGTGAACATTAAGACCGTTTATGTGAAATAACCGAAGTGAATAAAAAATGTAACTTTGGTATCGGAATGACAAACTGATATTTATGACAAAAAAATTTGTGGCAACTGCGATTGAGGATCTGCCCCAGGAGTTTGACTTAGATGAATTGATCGGAAGGCTGATATTTATCGCAAAAGTGGAAGAAGGGCTTAAAGATGTCAACGAAGGACGGACGATCACCCATGAAGAAATGAAGAAAAAGATTTCGGAATGGCGGAGATAACCTGGTCGTTGGCCGCACAGGTTGACATGCGGATGATCTTCGATTATATTTAGATCGACTCCGAGTATTATGCTGAAAAGATGATCGATAAAATATACAATAGGGTATCTGTTTTGGAGACCAATATCAGAATCGGTAAAGTAGTAAAAGAGTTTAAGACGAATCGATAAGGGAGTTACCCGAGGATCCTTACAGAATTATTTACCGCGTCGAAAGTGAGTTCAAGGTTTCCGTTGTTCGAGTCTATCACAGTTCCAGGTTACTAAGAAGCTTTAAATAAAATTCGCTTTTTAGAAGTAGTTTCACCTCTTAATTAATTACTAATGTACTCCTACTTAGCATTAGGCGATTCTTATACGATTGGGGAGCAAGTTCCCATTCACGATAATTTCCCCAATCAAACCGTGCAATTGCTGCGGAAGCAGCACTTTGATGTAGCCGATCCTGTGATCATTGCTACAACAGGATGGACAACTGATGAACTGGCTGCTGCTATCCGGGAACATAATATTCATGAGACGTTTTCATTTGTAACGCTCCTTATAGGAGTGAACAACCAATATAGGGGACGCAGCCTGGAAAACTACCGGCAGGAGTTTGTGCAGCTGCTGGACCAGGCTATTGTTTTTGCAAAAGGAGTAGCTGATCATGTGTTCGTATTGTCCATACCTGATTGGGGTGCTACGCCATTTGCGGAAGGTCGTGACCGGGCTTTGGTGGCTAAGGAAATTGACGAATACAACAAGGCCTGCAAAGAGATAACCCTGGATCATAAGTGCCACTATATTTATATTACCGATAGTACACGCGAACATGCTCCGAATGTCAAATTCCTTGCACCGGACGGACTTCACCCTTCGGCAACAGAGTATGCCGTTTGGGCGGAGCGGCTTTCCGGACTTGTTGCGGCAACGCTTAAGGGTGGATAAATCATTTCTATGTTTAACCAAAGCATACGGTTTCCCGGTCTTTATTGGTGTATCGCTTTGTTTTTTATCATAGCGGGTGGATATTATTTTTTCAAGCCATCGCCACATAAATTATCCTATCTCGCCCTCGGTGATTCCTATACCCTCGGCGCACATTTAGCGTTTGATGAAAACTATCCCAAACAGGTTGTTACTTACCTTCGGGCGCACGGGCTGGATGTCGGCGATCCTGTTTTCATCGCCCATGCAGGCTGGACTTCTGGTGATCTCTGCAAGGCTGTCCGCAGAAAGAACCTTGACGACACCTTTACTTTCGTGACGCTGCTTATCGGTGCCAATAACCAGTTTCGCGGGCTGGACCATGCCAGCTACAGTATACAGTTCAGCGAGCTTCTTACCAGGGCGATATCATATGTAAATGGACATACAGCCCGGGTATTCGTCATTTCGCTTCCGGACTGGAGCGCATCTCCCTTTGTCAACGAACAAGACCGCGGGAAGATCTCTGCTGAAGTGGCCGTTTATAATGCCGCCATCAAAGAAATGACCTTAGGCAATAAATGCCAGTTCGTGGACATCTCCGGCATCCTGCGTGAGCGGGCTACTGACGGGTCCTGTTTTCTAAGTGACCATATCCATCCATCTGCCAGGGGCTACACGTTGTGGGCGGAGCGGTTGGCACCTGTTGTTGCCAATGCGTTAAAGCAATAGAATGCTTATTTTGGTAACATATCGGTGCATTTTTAGTTACTGACCACATAACTCCGACAATATGAATCTTGACCAACTCCGCGAATTGTGCCTTTCTTTCCCCGGTGCTACTGAAGACCTCAAATGGGGCGCTGACATCTGTTTCTCCGTAGGAGGTAAGATGTTTTGTGTAACCGGCGCATCGGGTGGGGCCAGCTTTAAGGTGACACCTGACGAGTTTGATGAAATGACGGAGCGGGAAGGCATCATCCCGGCTCACTACATGGCCAGGAACAAATGGGTAACAGTTGACGCATTCAATAAGCTGAAACTGAAAGAATGGAAGCAATAAATTAGTCAATCATACGATCTTGTGCGGGCGAAACTTCCTAAGAAAGTGCAGCAGGGCCTGAAGTAGGGGAGCCCTTGATGTTCGGGCGGCCCATGGCGGCGTCAAGCCCGGAATGTGCCTGACGCGACGCAGGTTTTGATCTTTGATTTTCGTGTTTGCATGGGCTGGGGCTTTTAACTTTTAACTTAATAATGTTATATTTGGCCAAATATTCTTTATGAAGTGTACGTTTGCTCTATTAATTTCCGGTGTTTTGAGTTTGTCGTTGCCTGCCAAAGCGCAGTTAATGAATATCAAGACTATTGCCGGAAACGGTATTGAGGGGTATAGCAATGATGGCCATGCTGCCACGGATGCTAATCTCCATGGTCCTATCAGTGTTGCCCTTGATCCTGCCGGCAATGTTTATTTTGTTGACTACTTTAATATCAGGGTTCGCAAGGTAACAGTGGCTACTGGTGTCATTACTACAGTGGCTGGCACCGGCAGTGGCGGCTCTTCGGGCGACAGCGGGCTGGCTACCTCCGCATATGTAGATCCACAAGCAATAGCGTTCGACAAGCACGGCAATATGTACATTGCGGATGGCGCTAATGCGGTGATACGCAAGGTGAACACGCTCGGCATCATCACTACTATAGCCGGTATTTCGGGTTACTTCGGACTTACCGGAGACGGCGGCCCTGCGCGCCTGGCTAAATTATCGGGCCCGCGCGGTTTGGCGGTCGATACAGCAGGTAACATCTATATTGCGGATGCTCCTAATAATGTGGTGCGTAAGATCAACGCTGCAGGTATCATTTCGACTGTTGCCGGTAGCGGTACAGCAGGATATTCGGGTGATGGTTCTGATGCTACGGCTGCCATGCTGGATTCTCCTTATGCCGTTGCCGTGGACCATTCCGGTAACCTTTACATTGCCGACTATAACAACGATGTGATCCGTGTGGTTGACTATACGGGCACCATCAACACATTCGCTGGAAACGGATCTTATGGCTATTCCGGCGATGGTGGTCCTGCGGTATCTGCCAGTCTGAACTTCCCGGCCGGCGTTGCTGTAGACAGTTTCGGCAGTGTGATCATAGCTGATGCGCACAATAATGTGATCCGTAAAGTAAACAAGTCAGGTACAATATCTACTGTTGTGGGCAATGGTGCCTTCGGTTTTGGC
>CAINOM010000129.1 GCA_903851455.1 uncultured Bacteroidota bacterium
GCCCGCATATCAGCAAGTACAAGGAGGAAAAATATGAGTTTTGGTTTTACTCCTCGATCACTTATTATGATAACCGGGCTGCGATCAGCACCTACTCTACCAACTCCTGGCTCAATAACCATGAACTTTCGGGATCAGTAGAATTGCCGAAAAAATTTGAGATCAGCACAGAGCTTAGCATCATGTTCCGGCAGCGTACAGCGCTCTTCCCCACTAACAACAATGTTATTAAGTGGAATGCCTCCGTGGGCAAAAAACTGCTGAAGAAAAAGCAACTGGAAATAAAGCTTTCGGTGTTTGACATCCTCAATCAAAACATAGGTTATGACCGCACGGCAACAGCAAACATCATCACCCAGAACAACTACAACACGATAAGAAGGTATGGCATGCTGAACGTGATATGGAACTTCACCCACCAACCGGGCGGAGCTGTAACTGAAGAAAATAATTAACCTGCATTTTTATGAAAAGATCATTACTGACATTGAATCTCCTGCTGCTCGTTGCCATGGCTGCGAGGGCGCAGTACACTACTGCCGGTAAGATAGAATATGAGCGCAAGATGAATGTATTTGCGCAGATGACTGACTGGGGCGATGACGACGGCAGTGAGAGTGAATGGATAACAAACTACAAGGCTACAAATCCGCAGTTCAGAAACTATTTTTTTGACCTGTATTTCAACAACACCCGGAGTATCTATAAACCGGGACAGGAGGTAGAAGGCAACAGCAAGTGGGCACCGGGTGAAGGGCCGGCAAAAGAAAATATAGTTCTGAGCGATTTTGTAACGAAGCAGGTGAAAGCAGTGAAGCTGGTATACGAACAGAAGTTCTTTGTGCAGGACAGCATGCGCAAACTGGACTGGAAAGAAAAGGATGAGATACGCACCATAGCCAGCTACAAGTGCCACAAGGCTGTAGCCAAAATATGCGACTCCGTATACGTGGTGGCGTTCTATACCGAGGACATACCCACGAGCGGCGGCCCGGAGATGTTTGGCGGCCTGCCGGGCATGATCATGGAGCTGGCCATACCGCGCCTGCACACCACATGGACCGCCACTAAAGTAGAGCTAATCGCACCAAAGGAAGCGGACTTTGCTATAAGCGATAAAGGAAAAAAAGTAAACGAGAAGGGACTATACGAAACCATACAAAGCAGCCTGAAGAGCTGGGGCAAATGGGCAACGAAGAATGTTTGGTGGACGGTGCTCTAGCGCTGCCAGTGATATCCATTACAGATCCCTGAACTCGCTACTACCAATGATCCTTTTATAAGAAACACTATCCACCAGCCGGGTCTCTATCTTGCCCGAGGGGAGCACTTTGCTGATATAGTTTACAGAGTCTATTGTAGCCGGTACTGAGGCTGTATCTTCTGATATAAATATGTGGAGCACGTACGATCTTATCTCGTCGCCATTTATCACGGATTGTTTTTCGGGACAATACTCCAGTATCTTACCGTCATCCGATGCCGGACCTGCGCATGAGCCGCCGTGCAGGCAATAATGGGCGACAGGGTGGAAGGTACTATCCAGCAATATATATTGCAGTGCGCTGTAGTCGTCCGCATTTACCTGGAGGATGACCGGTGTATAAGCACCAATGGCTTTTTGGCGGGCTATGAAATGTGCATCGGCATATTGGACATAAGAAGAATCAAAAAAGTCGATGCCCGGCAATAGCCTCCGGATCTGGATATCGGACAATTTTTTGAAACGGATCTTTTGTGTGGAATCTGTATAAGCATTGCCGAGACTGTCAAAATATATATTGCTGAGGGAGGCAGTGCCGGTAATATTTTGCAGCGCAAAGAGACTGTCAGGAAGTGTAAAACGTTCTTCCTACTTATTATTTATGCAGCCGGTGAGCGCGAGTGAAAAGAGCGCGGTTATAATTATTAATATCTGTAGCGGCCTAGCCATATATCTCTATGTGAACGTCTTTTTTATCATAGCCCATTTTCACGATTCTTTCCTTGGCCTCATCGATCATAGCGCGCCAGCCGCAGAGCATGAACATGGCCGGTTGCTTATCTGCCGCCAGTTTCTCGTAAATGGAATGAACGTAGCCGGTATCTCCTTCCCACTCCTCGCGGGATAGCGTGGGGCGGTAGGTAAATGAAGGCATCATACGCTCCATTTCTTTCATTTCATCGTGGTATAAAAGGTCTTCGCGGGTGCGGGTGCCGAAGAGCAGGTTGATCTGCCGGTGCGGAATCTGGTGATAGTTGATATAACGCAGCATACTGCGGAACGGCGCGATACCTGTTCCGGTGCAGATCATGTATATGTCTTTTTCTATCCGCTCCGGGAGCACAAAAATACCCTGCGGGCCGCGGAGTGTAAACGTGCTGCCCACTTTTATGTCCTTGAAAATATAGTTGGAGGCAAGGCCGCCTTCTACGTTCACGATAAGTAGTTCTATCACATTGCTGCCATCGGGCATGGAGGCTATGCTGTAGCTGCGCCAGCGTTTGTTGCGCTGCTCATGAATGGGCAGATCAAGCGTCACAAACTGGCCGGCTTTGAACGGGAATGATTCTGCGTCCGGCAATTCCACCCAATAGCGGCGCGTATTGGGCGTTACCTGTTCCATTTGTTTTACTATACCTGTTTGCCACTGTGGGACCATATACCTGATGGGTGATTAAGCAAAAGTACCTATGTTTTTACTTCCTATCCTATTTTCACACCTTTTATCAGTACAACAGATTTTATCGACTGCTCTTTAAGATGCAGGAATTTCTTTCGTTCCTCGTCCTGCATAAAATTTTCGAAATCAGCATCTGTAGCAAATGATACCACGTGGACCTCGTATGGCGATTCTATGCTTTGCTCAATGATCTCATTTTCAGCGGGGCGCATCCGAAGCAGCAGCCGACCATTGTACCTGGCGATGGCCGGGATAGCTATGGCTTCAAATTGGTCGAAGGTTTCTGCTTCGCCTTCTTTTATGTAGATGAGTTGGGTGATGTAGATACTCATTGTCTGGTTATATCTCGTATGATGTGCCTTCTGCGCTCACAAATACGTTTGGGAAGACGGCGCTGGCTTCCTCAAAGAAAGGTTCCAGCTCTTTATATTTTGAAGAGAAGTGGCCAAGAATCAATTGTTTGGCATTTGCCATTTTAGCGATCTGTGCGGCCTGTGCGGCGGTACTATGATGTCGCGCGGCGGCTTTGTCTGCATCTTTTTCGAGATAAGTGCACTCATGATAGATGGTATCGGCACCCTGTATCACTGGCAGAAAGCTTTCGGTAAATATCGTATCGGCGCAATAGGCGTATCGTTTTTTGGCAGGTCCATCTTCGGTCACCCATTCATTTTTCACAATGGTGCCATCCTTGCGCTCATAATCCTGGCCTTTCTTCAGAAATTCGTAATAGGCGGCGGGTATCCCGTATTCATTGCAACTGGCCGGCAGCAGCTTACGGCCTCTTGTTTTGCGCTCTATCAGAAAGCCGTGACATTGTATGCGGTGCTCTACCGGGAAGCAAGTGACGCTAAAAGACGAGTCGTCCACCAGCAATGCAGTGCCATCCGGCAGCGGATGAAAGTAAAAAGGATACGATAAAACAGAGTCTGCAACGGCGAGGATGGAGTCGAGTATTGGTTTCAGCTCTGCCGGAGCATAAAGATGGAGGGGCGCTGTACGGCCGAGCAAACTCATACTGTTAATAAGCCCCGGCAATCCAAAATAATGGTCGCCATGAAGGTGGCTGATGAAGATATGGTGCATGCTCCGCCAGCGAAGGCCGTAGCGCTGCATCTGTATCTGCGTGCCCTCGCCGCAGTCTATCAGCAGCAGTTCCCCATACACCGTCACCGCTTGTGCACTGGGGTGCCGGCCGAAAGCAGGGAGAGCTGAGTTGTTTCCTAAAATTGTTACGTGCATGATCAGGATTTTTGGATGATAAGATTTTCAGGATGCCTGATATGAGAAACAAGCTCATTTGAGCTACCCTCATGTATTTTAAAATGTATTGATCAGGGTTTTGAAGATTGCTTATCTGCCAAGTTATATTTAGAATTAAATACTCGTTTGTATTGCAAACTGGCTGCACCAAAATTAATCAGAAGTCCACAAGGAAAATCAAAGGCCACTACGTAATTCTTTGCCTGTGCTAAGTGCGCATCTTCCAGATCCACAAATGCTTTTAATTCCAGGATCAATTGATCTTCCACTACAAAGTCAACTCGTCTTTTGCCGACCTCGACTCCATCGTAATATATTTTTTGTTCAACCTCACGACCGAAATTTAACCCCACTTTTTCCATTTCGATGGCCAGGCACCTTTGATAAATGAATTCCTGAAAGCCATTCCCTAGCTTGTTGTGCACTTTCATGGCACAACCAATGACTTTATATGTCAGATCATCGTTTATCATCCACTGTAAAATCCGGCAATCCGGGAAATCTTGTAATCCTATAATCCTGATCATTCTTCATTGAACAGATCCC
>CAINOM010000130.1 GCA_903851455.1 uncultured Bacteroidota bacterium
GGCACGAATGAATACCCGTTTCTTATAGATGGAGATGGTATTTCTGTGCTGCCGGTCACTTCGTTGCTGTTGCAACACGATGTCTCTACCGAGCGTGTCTCTTCGGGCATAGGACTGCTGGACGAAATGCTGGGTGGAAAGGGTTTCTTCAGAGGCAGTAGCGTACTTGTATCTGGAACAGCCGGCACCGGTAAAACAAGCATTGCGGCGAATTTTGCAGACCGGACGTGTAAACGAAAGGAAAAATGTGTGTATTTCGCTTTCGAAGAATCGCCCCAGCAGATCATACGGAACATGAAGTCGATAGGTGTTGACCTCAGCGCGCATGTTAAAAAAGGGCTGCTCGAGTTTCACGCCTCCAGGCCTACTTTGTTTGGGCTGGAAATGCACCTGGTGTCGATGTACAAGATCATTAAGAAATTCAAACCGCAGGCAGTCGTGCTGGATCCCATCACCAATCTTATTACGGTGGGAGCAGTGAGCGAGGTGAAATCCATGCTGATAAGGCTGATCGATTTTTTACAGAGTGAGCAGATCACGGTAATGTTTACCGCATTGACTTTGAATAACATTGTTAATGAGCAAACTGATGAAGGCGTTTCATCTCTTGTGGATGCCTGGCTGCTGGTAAGGGATATTGAGGCTAACGGGGAGCGCAACAGGGGCATGTATATTATGAAATCGCGCGGCATGAAGCACTCCAACCAGGTACGGGAATTTGTGATCAGGGATTCAGGGTTGGAGCTCATAGATGTTTTCCTGGGCCCCGATGGCGTGCTCACCGGCTCAGCGCGGGAAGCGGAGCAGCTGAAACAGCAGGCGCGACATGTACTGCGGGATTTTGCGGTAGGCAGGAAGGATATCGAGATCGAAAGGAAAAGAACGGTGCTGGAAGCGAAGATCACTAGCCTGAGGGAGGAGTTTGAATCAGTAAGGGACGAACTGAACAAATCATACATAGAAGAAGACCTGCGGAGTGAAGTAATGGAGAAGAACCGCGCGGCAATTACCCAAAAGCGTAACAACAAAGAAAGTAACTGATAAGCAAGAAAAATGACGACTATGACATCCGGGGACGATCAAACATGGGAACTGCGGCTTTATATAGCAGGCAAAACAACGAAATCTGTTACTGCGCTCAATAACTTAAAAAGATATTGTGAGGAGCACCTCAAGGGAAAGTACGTTATCGAAATTATTGACCTGCTGCAGCAGCCACAACTGGCAGAAGGCGACCAGATACTTGCTATTCCCACACTGGTGCGCAAAGTGCCGGAGCCCATCAGGAAGATAATCGGCGACCTGTCGAACGAAGAAAAAGTGTTGGTAGGACTGAACATTCGCCCGGTAAACAGATAGAAATGAGCAAAAAAGAACAGGATGAAATCGTATTGCCAGCCGACCAAAACAAGCAAACTAAATTTGTCTTGCGTTTATTCATTACCGGTGCGTCGCCGAACTCGGCAAGGGCGGTGACGAACCTTAAGAATATCTGTGAGTCCAACATACCCGGTGAATATTCCCTGGAGATCATTGATGTCTACCAGTCGAATGACATTGCACAAAACGAAGGTTTGATAGCGCTGCCTATGCTGATCAAAAAATTCCCTCTGCCTGAGCGCCGCATGATAGGGGATATGTCGAACACGAAAAAAGTATTGTCTGGCCTGGGAATCTTATGATGAATAAATTATGTTAGCAAATACCACGACATATCAGGATCTATTGAAGCAGATCGCCGAATTAAGCTGGCAACTGGAAGAGGCGAATGACACTATTGAAGCCATTCGCACCGGCCAGATAGATGCGCTTGTGGTGGAAAGTGAAAACGGGCACCAGTTGTATACGTTGAAGAGTGCAGACCAGACCTATCGCGTATTTATAGAAAAAATGAATGAAGGTGCTGTTACCTTGAATCATGACGGGATCATCTTATACTGCAATTCGCAGTTCGCCAACCTGGTTGGCACGCCGATGACCGGTATCATAGGCTTGCCCTTCGAACAGTTTATTTCAATGGGCTATAAGAATCAGTTTAAGTTGCTGATGGAGCGCGGATGGAAGGAAGACTGTAAAGGCGAAGTAGTACTGAAAACAAAAAAGCATCCGACAGTTCAGCTTTCACTGACCACGCTTGACCTGGACGAAGGATTTTCGCTGAGCATCATTGTTACAGACCTGACGGTGGAGAAGGAAGCGCAGAAACACCTGAAGCATAAAAACGAAGAGCTCGAA
>CAINOM010000131.1 GCA_903851455.1 uncultured Bacteroidota bacterium
ATTAAAAAAGATTTTGGTAACACTAGAAGCCGTAAACCCGACCTCACTACCCTTGTATATGGCAAAGTTCCGCCACAGGCCCCCGAACTTGAAGAAGCAGTATTAGGGGCTGCAATGCTCGAAAAAGACACCTTCGCACAGATACTCGAGATCATCCAGAGTGAAGATTGTTTTTACATGGATGCCCACCAGAAAATATACTCGGCCATGCGCCGTCTTTTCGACAAGGGCACACCCGTCGATCTGCTGACCATCACTGAAGAACTTAGAAAAACCAACGAACTGGAAATTGTGGGCGGAGCCTACTACCTCACCCGCCTCACTATGAGCGTATTGTCGAGCGCACACGTTGAAGCGCATGCACGCATAGTGATGGAGAAGTTCATCCAGCGCGAGCTGATACGCATCAGCGGCTCGGTGATCAGCGATGCTTATGAAGACAGCACTGACGTATTTGATCTGCTGGACAAGGCAGAATCAGGACTTTACGAAATAACCGATAAACACCTGCGTAAGAACTTTAAGAGTCTTAACGAGGTACTGATAAAAACCGTAAACGAGATAGAGGAGAACAGGAAAAAGACGGATGATATAACAGGCGTCCCATCCGGATTCGCAAGCCTTGACCGGCTCACGGCCGGATGGCAGAAAACGGATCTGATCATCCTTGCGGCACGCCCTTCGGTGGGTAAAACAGCATTTGCGCTTAACCTTGCCATGAATGCAGCGATGAATGCCGGCAAGCAATTCCCGGTGGCTGTGTTCTCATTGGAAATGGGTGCAGGCCAGATCGTGAAGAGGATGCTGAGCTGCGTGACAGAGGTGAGCATGGAGGCTATTACACGTGGTAAAATGGCGGAGCATGAGTTTGTGCAGATGTCTCAGCGTATGGCGAAACTGGCTCAGGCGAAGATATACCTGGATGACCAGGCTGCGCTGAATATATTCGAGCTTCGTGCAAAGGCAAGAAGGCTGAAACAGAAGCATGATATCCAGTTGATACTCATCGACTACCTGCAGCTGATGCAGGCCAGTGTGGACAAGAGCGGCAATCGTGAGCAGGAGATCAGTAAGATCTCGCGCGACCTGAAGGCGCTTGCAAAAGAGCTCGAAGTACCCATCATAGCACTTTCGCAGTTGAACCGCTCGGTAGAAACAAGAAAGGAATCAAAAGTACCTCAGCTGAGTGACCTCCGTGAGTCGGGTGCGATAGAGCAGGATGCCGACCTGGTAATGTTCCTGTATCGCCCTGAGTATCACGGTATTCACAATGATGCAATGGGTGAAACCATAGAGGGCGAAACACAGATACACATAGCCAAGCACCGTAACGGTAGTACCGGTATGGAGAAAGTGCGGTTCATAAAGGAATACCAGAAGTTTGTGGATATGGAAGACAACCGCTTCAACGCTGGCGGTGGCAATTTTGGTGGTGGCGGCGGTGGAGGAAACTTCGGCGGTGGTGCACCAAGCAAAGACAACCCACAAGCAGGCATACGCCGCGATACGAGCGACTTTGGCGGGTCTAAGATAATAGTTACTCCAGGCGCGTTCCAGACCCTGCAATCGAAAGTAAACGATACCAACTGGGACGATGATGACTTCGGCAGCGGCACTCCGTTCAAGAAAAATCCCCCTTCAGACGATGATGTTCCCTTCTAAGGAATTGATAGTTTGAAATTGGGATTGATTCAAAAAACGAATCAGCTGCTTAAAACCACTGTGAAATCAAAACAACTGATCGAATATGCCACTGATACTCCTATATGGCACAGGCACAAACTGGCTTCCACTACTCTATCCTGCCATTCTGATCATATGTCTGATCTATTCAGGAGGATTCTTAATAAGGTATTTTAAGAAAAGAAAGTTATACCGTGAAAACAGGCTGATTGAACGCTTAAGCCGGCAC
>CAINOM010000132.1 GCA_903851455.1 uncultured Bacteroidota bacterium
GATGCTGTCATTTTTTTTGTTGCTTTACAGTATACTGATAAAAAGGTCGTCCTCCGAAAAATCGGAGTAAATTTTTTAAAAATGGGCACATATCGTTTCCGATTTTATGGGGTAGGTTACGTTCTTCCCGATAAATGTAATTAACACCTTATACCAATAAATTATCCGAAATTTACGTTAAGAATGAGTATGAGATTTCCTGTAGTATGGTTCGTTGCTGCGTTGTTGCTTTTTGCAACAGGCGATAGCCATGCGCAGGGGATCAACGACACGATAAGACTTGGGGCTATCGTGGATAACGGGAAGACTTACGCCATGGTGCTGCTGCCGGAATTTATAGAGGTGGGTGCCTTGATGAATGGCGAGGAAAGAAACCGCAGGAACAAATTGCGCACGGATGTTTGTGCCGTATATCCCTATGCGCTTGCTGCTGCTGCTGTCTTTAAAGACGTAAATACAACGCTTGACAAGATACCAGATCGCCGCGACCGGAGGAAATACCTGAAGAGCATAGACAAGCAACTGGACCAACTCTTCAAGCAGCCGCTTAAAAATCTGAGCATAGACCAGGGGCATGTGCTGATAAAACTCATCAACCGCCAGACCGGGCAAAACTGCTACAGCATCATTAAGGAACTTAAAGGTGGTTTTTCGGCTGTGGTATGGCAGTCGGTAGGTGTTATGTTCAATAACAATCTAAACCGCGACTATGACCCAGGAGACCGCGACAAAGAGATAGAAGGGATAGTGAAAGACCTTGAAGCATCAAATGCCTACCGCTACCAGGTATACCAGCAGGAAGCCCTGCTGAAAAAGGTGAAGAAACCCAATGCGCCGGGTTTGCAGTGATCATTTCATTTTTTGGAGCAATTCCTTTGCCGAAACTGTTTTTATTTCTCCATTTACGGATATTACAGCAGTTTCATTGTTGGCGGCTTTTTGCTCTATCGACTTCTGTTAAAAACGTCAAATTGCGATTTAACGCTACAGGCCACAAGGAATATCGGCATTCTTTAAACTATTTTGCCCACGGTTGGTCTACTTCATAATACCTATATCTTTGTTTATCAAAACCTTAGGGATGATCGTGCAAAAATTATTTTTTCTATTCCTTTTTTTTCGCTTGCTCCTCCGGCAATGGCGCAACGTATAGCAAGTAATAATGAGCCTGGTGATGACGACGATCCCTACGACACTAGAACATACTTTATGTTTGGCCTGGACTACATAAATAATAATGTCTACCTTGGCCGGAAAGATACTGCTGTAGTTCCTTACGTCTCGCCATACATCGGTTACCATCTGAAGTCAGGGTTGTATGCAAAAGCGACGGCATCATTTACTTCTGCCCCGATAAAGCACATTGACCTTTATACGCTCGAGGCGGGTTACGATCAGTCCTTTGGTGATCACATCAATTGCGGAGCAAACGTTGACAAATATTTTCATAGTAAGAAGACCGTTAGCATCAGGGCCAGCACCAACGCCTCAGCAGGTCTTTACGGGCAATACGCCAATGACTGGATAGAACCGGAATTTAGCTTCGATGCGGACTTCAACAAAAAAACAGATTATGTACTTGGCCTGGACATTGATCACAAATTCAAGATGCTGGACAATACACTCAATATTATTCCTACATTAACGATGAATTCCGGGACGAGGTATTTTCTTAATGAATATTATACCATTTCTTTATATAAATTAGTCCAATAATTTCGCAAGTTATTTTTTTGGTGCTAATTGGACTAAAATATAATGAGCTATATTTGTACCCACAACCATAACACTATGTCAGCCCCC
>CAINOM010000133.1 GCA_903851455.1 uncultured Bacteroidota bacterium
AGTCATCTAAGGACATCACTGAAACAACGGAAAGGCTGACAGTAACAAATGCACCCGATTTCAGCCACTTCGGCGCAGCGGCGACTTTATCTGCAGGAATGGTTTTCAATATTGTATCGCACGAGACATAAATAACTGCGCTGTCGCCTGCTGATAAGAGCGGGAACACTGCCTGGAACTGGCCCGGACCTTTGATCTCTTCCACACGTGTTATAGCGGGTTTACCTTGTTTATAGGTATCACCGACAGTGAGCGTATCTGCTTTGGCAACAATATTAAACTCCACTACCTCGCCCATCTGCGCGGTTTTGCCGGGCACATCTTTAATTATTTTATACTCAATGCCGTTGAGTTGGGTAAATCCCGGGTGGCTGGCCCCCGACTGTGCAAATGCGGAAACAGTGCAGGCAAGCGCTGTTATGGTGGTAATAAGCTTCATGAAAGTGGTCTTTTGAGGCAATTTATAAAAATGGAGAAGGGTAAAAGTATTGAATCGCTTTGGGATATTTGAAGGAAACGGCAGATTAAACGCAAAAAGAAGCCGCCCGGTAGTAAAATAAAACATAATTTTTCCCTTTTTTAACTGGGCCGGATTTTAATTTCTATACCTTTATCTTATTGTTTCTTCCGAAGGATATTATAAGAAAAATTGTTTTGTAAAAGAGGGTTACTTTTTTCAAAAATCAGTATTAATAAGTGCACAGTCCAATAAATAGCGAGCAGCAATTACTGGCGGCGTTGGCGGCAGGGCAGCGGGGTGCTACGGAACAATTATATCAGCAACATTATCATATTATCAATGGCTGGTTAATTAAGAACGGAGGCTCATCTGTAGATGCTGCGGACCTTTTCCAGGAGGCGATGGTGGTATTGTTTGGCAAGGCGCAGGATAAAGACTTCCGGCTTACGTGCAGCATAGGCACTTATCTTTTTTCGATAAGCAAACATTTGTGGTACAAAAAACTGCAAAAGCAGCACAGGGAGCCGGTTTATATGCTGGATAATACCGGCAGTGAAGATGAAGATAGCGGGGCAGCCTATGAAGATGATGTTAATGTGCATGAGGAACGTGAGGCGCACTATGAGCAACTGGATGTGGCGCTGGACCAGGTAGGAGAGCCCTGCAGATCGTTGCTGAAGGCATACTACCATCACGATAAGAGCATGCAGGAAATAGCGGCAGACTTTGGGTACACTAACCCGGACAATGCCAAAACGCAGAAATATAAGTGCCTGGCGCGGCTTCGTAAAATATTTTACACCATGCAGGCGAAATAGGGGATCAGGAATTTGTAATCAGGGATTGGTACTCAAGGTTGAGATTTTGGATTTGGATTATTGAGTATCTTGGATTTTTTACTTTTGAATTTGAAACATGCCTATAAATAAGAATATCTGGGAACTTGCAGAAGCCTATGTGGCAGGTTCATTGTCGCAGGAGGATGTTACCGAATTGAATAACCGGCTGGCATCTGATACGGAATACGCAAACGAATTTAACGAAGCGGCCAACCTGGTGCGCTCCATTGCAGATAATGGCAAGCAAAAACGCTTCCGCTCTATGCTGCGCGATGTTCACGAAAAGCAGACAGCAGGTAAGGTGATCAGGAAGGGGCTGAATATTGTTTTACCGGCACATTTCTGGCGCACGGCAGCAGTGGCGGCCACTGTGGCTATTCTTACCTCTACGATCACTATCTGGAGCTTAAAGCCTTCTATACAGAAGAGCGAGTCGCAGTACAATAACATAAGCCGCGAGGTAAAAGATATTAAGAAAGTACAGGCGCAGCAGCAGGTAGCACAAAACCAGCTGATACAAAAAGTAAATAAGAACCTGCCGGCACCGCCACCATCGGATGTGAAGTATACCGGTACCGGTTTTGCACTTACCAATGATGGTTATTTCGTTACCGCTTACCACGTGATCAGCGACGAGGATTCGGTATATATACAGAGCCATGACGGGGAATACTACAAGGCATTCCTGGTGAATTTTAACGCGGAGGCCGATGTGGCGATACTGAAAGTAGAAAAGAAGAATTTTC
>CAINOM010000134.1 GCA_903851455.1 uncultured Bacteroidota bacterium
ACAATGTCTTTTGTAGCTTCCAGCATCTGCGCTGCTATCTGGTTTAGCACCTGTCCTTTATAAGGTATCGGGCGGGGAAGCACTACGTCAAATGCAGAGATACGGTCGCTCACCATCATCACCATGTACTTGTCGTTTATGGTATATACATCGCGAACCTTTCCTTTGTAAAAATTTGTCTGGCCGGGTAATTGCATATCAAATATTTTCGGGTTAAAAATTAAGTTTCTGTTTTCGGGGTTGCAAAGATAAGTGAATGGAATAAAAGCAAAAGATAAAATCACCTCTTATTACGCAATAATTTAATAACGCCCTTATATCCGCTTTAGTATCTTTGTTCAGAATATTCCGATTTTAGTTAATGGCCGGCTGTTAGCACGGTTTTTTCAAAGCAAGAGTAAGCCCCTTCAGGGGTTCGGGGTTTATGCACGTTAATATAATAGATGCGGCAGTAAAAGGAGTGTTGGTAGGCTTGTTCATGGCAATATCCGTGGGTCCTACCCTGTTCGCGGTCATAAAATACAGCCTTAACTACAGCTACAAAGCCGGCCTGGCCTTTGTTTTGGGGGTATCCGTGAGTGACATACTGTATGTAGCCGTAGCCAATCTTGCCGCATCCTGGCTGGAAGGACTAAAACCCTACGAAAAACACATTGCCTTCGGTGGCGCAATAGCCCTGATGGCCATTGGCCTCAGCGGCCTGATCAGGAAGCAAAAGCCCAAACGCCCCTCTGCCACCCCACTTGAGGTCACCGGCGGACAGTATATGAAAATCTGGTTGAGCGGTTTTCTTATCAACACCCTCAATCCCGGAGCACTCATCAGCTGGCTGGGCGCCGTTACCCTTACCGCCAATACCTCTGGCTTTTACCGGTTCATACTATTCGGCGTAGCCCTCACCATTATTTTAAGCGTAGATTTTTCCAAGGTGTTCCTGGCAGACCGCATCAAGCGGATACTTACCCTGCGCCGCATCATCTACGTTCAGAAATTTTCAGCAGCCTGTATATTATTTATAGGACTATCCTTATTTATTAGTACAACTTTTAATATACAGTTCAAAAAGAACAAAGAAAAGGACGGCATTGAGCATATTCTTTCAAAATAACCCGGAATGACCCTGTTTATTCCCGACCTATCAACTTTTTAACCTATCAGCTTTTCAACTTTTCCACCTATTAACTTTTCCACCTATTAACTTATCAACCAATCAACTTACTTTTGCAGCCTCATGTCTGACGGATTAAAGCACGAATGCGGCCTGGCGTATATCAGGTTGCTCAAACCACTTTCTTACTACCATGTCAAATACGGTACGGCGTTCTACGGACTCAACAAACTATATCTGCTGATGGAAAAGCAGCACAACCGCGGCCAGGATGGCGCAGGTATAGCCACCTTGAAACTCAACACAGAGCCCGGCCACCAGTTCATGCACAGGTTGCGCGTTAGTGGTGCACAGGCCATTTCTCAGATCTTCCAGAACATAAATTCGGAAGTGAGCGAGATGGAAAAAATGTACCCGGAGATACTCCAGCACCCCGGCCTTATGAAAGGCTATATGCGCTTTGTGGGCGAGGCCATGCTGGGCCATCTGCGCTATGGTACACAGGGCAAGAACAATGTGGAGTTCTGCCACCCGTTCATTAAGCCCAACATCAATCCTACCCGCAATCTCACCATGGCTGGCAATTTCAACCTCGTCAATACAGATGAGTTGTTTGCTATGCTTGACCAGCACCCTAATGGTACCATGCGCGAAAGCGACCTTGGCGCCATGATAGAGACTATTCATTACTACCTCTGCCTGGCCGACGATACCAACCCGGCCAATCTTAATATAGAAGGCATACTCAAGCAGGCCACCACCCACTTCGATGGGGGCTATGTATTCAGCGGCCTTATCGGCAATGGCGACAGTTTTGTAATGCGCGATGCCAACGGTATTCGCCCATGTTATTATTACCAGGACGATGAAATTGTAGTTGCCGCATCTG
>CAINOM010000135.1 GCA_903851455.1 uncultured Bacteroidota bacterium
CGGTTACCAGCCATGCCGCATCGGGATATGCTTTGAATGCGGATAATATGCCCGTCATAGGTCCTGAGCCGGTATAGCTGTCCGGAATGACCGGGTACTTTGGGTCTATCTCATCTTTTTGTTCCGGCCTGCAGGAAATGAAAACATTGGTACACACACTTTTCAGAAGATCGGCCATGTAGTAGCGTTGCTCAGGCCCGTGCCATTTGATGATGCTCTTATCATGGCCCATGCGAACGCTCTTGCCGCCGGCAAGCACCAGTCCATAAAGGTGTGGTTGCTTATTGCTCTCTTTTGAAATCACGTTTGCCTCCCTTTTTTTCCATCAGCATGGTTTTCCTTATTACTATATCGTGGCTCATTGCCTTGCACATATCGTATACCGTAAGCGCCGCAATGCTTGCACCCACAAGGGCTTCCATCTCTACTCCGGTCTTTGCAGTGAGGCTGGCAGTGCAGTCGATCACAACTTCCTGTTTCTTGTTGATGTGTATATCTATCGTGCAGTTATCAAGTCCCAATGGATGACACAACGGTATCAGTTCTCCGGTTTTCTTCGCCGCCATAATGCCTGCTATTATCGCTGTTTGAAACACGGAGCCCTTCTTACTCTTTATATCATCTCCATTGAATTGCTCCATTACCTCAGCAGGCATCACCACAACACTACGGGCAGTGGCTGTGCGTAGCGTTACTTTCTTTTCACCAACATCAACCATCGTAGGCTGACCTTTCTTATTTATGTGGGTTAACTCTTTCATTTACATGATTTGTTTGAAAGGCCATATACGGTATACCTCACCTTTCTTAAAGATACTTTGTTCCAGTGGAAGTTCCATAAAAGCATCGGTGTCCAATAGATTAGCGAAGTCGCCGGAGCCATGGCCCTCCATAGGTGTTGCGTGCAGGTGGCCATGCTTGCATATCTTCAGTTTCACTTGTGCGAAGTATTGCAGGGCAGGGGAGAATGTCACATCCTCATTCAGCTCAGCAAATACCTTTCTGGATACAATGCCCAAAGACCGCTCTAGCCACGGTAAGAAGTAACGGTGCAGGCACATGAACGTAGAAACAGGATTGCCCGGGAAAGCAAATACCAACATGCCATTTGCATGCTTACCGAACCAGAATGGCTTGCCTGGCCGCTGCTGCACTTTATGAAACAACTTTTCAACTTTAAGGTCTTCGAGCACCTGCGGCACATAATCAAACTTACCCATTGATATGCCTCCGCTGAGTATAATAACATCATATTTGGCGAGGCATGCTTCGATTTGTGTACGCGTTGCAACAGGCTCATCGGGAATGTGGAGCGTGTCGGCTTGCACAGAATATTGCTGCAGCACGGCCTTCACGGCATAGCTGTTTGAGCGGCGCACCTGGTAGGGTGTTGGCGTTTCAGTTACTTCAACCAATTCATCTCCCGTAGAAATGATCACCACCTTCGGCAACTTCTTCACCAGCAGCATACTCCTTCCCACCGATGCGGCCATGCTTATGTGCGCGGGATTGATGTACTCGTTAGCCACAGCTACCGTTTCATCTTGCTTTTTGTCTTTCCCCTTTATATGAATGTTCTGCCCCTGCCTGATGTTATCCGTAAGCAGGGTAGCGATGTTTCCCTTTATTTCTACGTCTTCATACCGCACGATAGTGTCCGTGGTATCTGGCAAAGCGGCCCCAGTCATTATCTCCACGCACTCATCCTCAGATGTTATATCAATTGGCGCATCACCGGCAGCTATCGTTCCCCGTATGTTGAATGATTTTGTTCCCTTTTCGAACGCGTTAAATTGTACCGCAATGCC
>CAINOM010000136.1 GCA_903851455.1 uncultured Bacteroidota bacterium
GAACTTTCCAAATGCTAAGTTGTGGTTGTCTCCAGAAGAATATAGCTATTGGTTGGAAAATAACAGCTTAGGTGAAGAAGATCAGAAAAATGCTGTAGAGGCGAGGATTGCTTTAAAACCTTATGAAAGACTGCCGCCAAATCTTCCTAACGGGGCAATAGTTCCCGGCATAACCCCGGTTGCTTTGCCGGGCCATACTCCCGGACACACAGGCTTTCTGCTGCAATCTGAAGGAGACCAACTACTCTTCTGGGCAGATATACTCTCAGTACCTTCCATACAGGCGGCAATGCCTGAAATTGGTTTCGTAACCGACAGTGATAGCCAGTTAGCTGTAAAGACAAGGATAAAAACATTGGAAGATGCAGCCAGTAACCGTATGCTGGTGGCCGGCCCGCACCTTGAATTTCCGTGCCTGAGCTATGTAAAAAAAGAAGAAACCGGCTACCGGCTAATCCCTAAACAATGGTTCAGATGAGATTGCAAGGTACATAATTGGTACAAAAAATATAGTGGGAAGCAGGTACTAAAAGCTAAGAGATAGTTCGAAAGTTGTCTATCCAAGTGCCGACACCTTCTTGTCACTATTTGTCACTTCTTTCTTGGAGTTGTCCGATAAGTTTCAAAAAGTTTTGTGATGCAACCAGATCCTTAATAAATTGGTTCGAAAGTTGTCCAGTCAACTCAATTCCGAGTTATGCTGAGTTATGCCGATTTATGTTGTCTCATGTAGGTTAATGTCGATTGACGTAATGATATGCTGAATTGTGTATAGGTCTTTTATAAAGGAGTTCGAAAGTTGTCCAGTCATCCCGACATTAAATTAAGAGCGAAAGAAACAGAGCGAAGAGCGATGTAGCTTTCGCTCTTTTTTTTTTTCACAAACCGGCATATTTATGCCTATCTCTGCATAATTCCACGCGTTATCGCAACAACTTAGCCCGATCTAAATAACCGTGGCCTTTGATAGATCGGCTCCTAGTCCTTTAAGTGCGGCATAGGTCAGCTTGTCCATCATTGCGCCATCGAAACGGATGGTTTTGAGGGCACGGTAATATTTGTTGGTCAAAGCATTCGTTGAACGGAAAGATACATTTTTGAGTGTCGCGCCATTAAATGTTACATCGCTTAACGCCGCCTTATCGAATTTGACACCAACAAAGGTTTGCCGGTCGAGACATTGCCCCCGAAAATCGCAATACTCAAAGTCTACGCCGTTAAAAACGCAGTTCTCAAAGATCGTCGTTCTAAGGTCGGTCATCGTGAGCTTTACATCGATCAGTTCTGCATCGCTGAATTTTGCCCTGTTCATCCCGGATTTACTGAATTCGGTGCGTACAAGAATGGTCTTGCTGAAGCTCGCATCCGAAAGGTCAACGACTGAGAACTTGCAATCTGTCAGGTCCGCCGCATTGAAGTTGGTTTCACGCATATCGCTGCTTGTAAACGAACTACCGGTCAAGTCTGCGCCCGAAAAATCAGCGCCGCGCAAAGCACTACCGTTGAATTTCCTTTTATGTGCGATAACACATGCGAAGTCGCTATTTGCCAGGTCACTTCCGCTGAAATTCATCAGCAGCTGCCGCTCCGTTGAGCCGGAGACGTCACCATCCTCTTGTCCCGATCGCTGACTGCTACCGCTATTGTCCATGTCTGCGCCAAAAGACGTTTCATCATTCGTGGACCGGAAGTTTTCCGAAAAATAGTTGAAATCAACGCCCAGGATTTCCGCGAGCCGGTTGATGGTAATAATATCCGGAATTGATTCTCCGCGTTCCCACTTCCCAACCGCCTGTGGGCTGATAAATAAACGTTGAGCAAGTTGCGCCTGGGATAAATTCATTTCCTTCCGCGCTTTGGCAATCTTGCTGCCGATCATCTTAGTATCCATAAGTACCGTCGTTTTGTTTTTTTCGACGCTGCAAAGTTACCCTCGTACCTACCCAGAACGGGCAAAAATGCGAAACCTATTGGTTGTCATTACGCTACTTACCGTTGTAATCGGACAACCAGAAGTAGTATTTGCCCATTTTCGGAAGAATTGCGCAAATGAGCGCTAAAAGCCCTACAAAATAGCCCATAAGCAATACTATAAATGACAGCCAAAGAGAAGAGCGATGCGGCTTTCGCACTCTTGTCTTTAGCGTTCTTGCAACACGAGGGTAGTTTCGCGTTACCAACGCGCCAGCGGGCAGCCGCTATCATCAGGATTTCATATTCCCTATCTTAGATAATGGTGTTTACAACGATTAAGGGCGAAAAAAACAGGACGAAGAGCGCTGTTGCTTCCGCTTTTTTTCACGTGGACATTAGGGCGCTCTTAGTTGCTCTTTGATCTTACTCCTGTGTTTTTCGCCGAATGAGATCAGCGCTTCCATCACCCACCGTGTCTCCCGGGCATATTCTGTCACGGCATATTCTACCGTAATGGGCTTCGTCTTTCTCACCGTGCGTGTGATCAGTAAGTTCTGTTCCAGTTCCTGTAGCTCCCGTGTCAGTATTTTAGGACTTATCTGCGTTCTTTCGTGCAGATCTTTAAAACGCAGAGACCCGGTGGCAAGGGTTTTTAAAATGTAAAACTTCCATTTACCTCTGAACAGGTCGATCGCATCTTTCAGCGCAAGGGCTCTTTCCTGCCAGTTCACATTCTCGCCGTCGCAACCGTGAATAGATAGTGCGTTGATTTCTTTACTTTCCTGCTGGTAACCCATAGTAGCCGATCGTGATTCCATTTGCAAATTTGCAGAAAAAAATGGTATCACTTATGCAGGCAATTCAATTGGCCAATTACGGCGGGTCCGAAGTACTCACACTAAAAGAAGTGCCGCGACCGACCTGCCAGCCCGGAGAAGTGCTGGTACGGGTGCAGGCTGTTGGACTTAACTATCTTGATATGCTTATCCGGAAAGGGACGAATCTTCCTGTGTCGCAGTTACCACTAACTATGCCGGGAGAGATAGAAGGTATCATAGAAGAAGTGAGCGACGACGTGAAGCACCTCCGGCCAGGACAGCGTGTGACGGGCTATTCCCAGGCGGGATACGCACAATATGCCATCGTGCCTGCGAGCCAGATCACGGTGCTACCCGATGACCTAGCCATGGGAAACGGCCTGCTCATACAGCACCTTACTGCACAGAATCTGCTGCACCAGGCCACGGGTTATCAATCGCTGCTCATCACTGCTGCCGCAGGCGGGGTAGGATCTTCAGCGGTAAGTATTGCTAAGATAAAAGGCATTAAGACGATCATCGGACTGGCAGGAAGTTCATCGAAGACGGAGTATATAAAGTCGCTCGGCGCTACCGATGTAGTTATCTATACTGCGGAAAACTGGCTGGATCAACTCAAAGAAATTACTCAGCAAAAAGGAGTAGACCTCATACTAGAATCTGTTGGCGGCGCAATCGGATCCACTTTGGTTAGCCAGCTCTCCCCGGATGGAACGATGGTGTTTTATGGCTACAGCTCTGGAGAATCATCTACCATCACCTTGCAGAGCCTGATGCCGGGCAGGAGAATACTGGCTGCCAGGCTTTACGCTGCACCCGTAGCGTTAAGAAATCAATGGGCAAGGGAAATCATTGATTGGTCCCGATCTGGCGAGCTGGATATCTCCTTTACCTTCTATCCCCTGGCAGAAGCAGCAAAAGCCCATAAGGATATGGAAAACAGGAGCAGTATAGGAAGACTGGTCCTGACGCCATAATACGGATGATGTAATGTTGAAAACGGAGCCAACCAAAAAACGGGAATAACCATGCAAACGATGCCCGGTTATTCCCTTTTTTATATTCCTGTGCCGCGGGTGCAGGGGCTGCAGCGTGGGAGCTCCTGCACCCGACCGTTGAGTAGAAGCGCACTTATAAAGTGGCCATATCAATTACAAAACGGTAGCGCACATCGCCCTTGAGCATGCGCTCATAGGCGTGTTTGATATCTTTAATGTTGATCAGCTCGATATCAGAAACAATATTGTTTGCCGCGCAATAGTCGAGCATTTCCTGTGTTTCCTTAATACCGCCTATACTGGAGCCAGCCAGGCTTTTACGGCCGCCCAGCAAGCTGAATGCACTGACAGATGCCGGATTAGACGGCACGCCGACACAGATCATGGTACCATTAGTTTTTAATAAAGAAAGGTACATGTTGAAATCATGCTCTGCCGACACAGTGTCGAGGATGAAGTCGAATGTGCCGCGGGCAGCAGTTACCTGGGCCTCATCGGTAGTTACCACAAAATTGTGTGCACCCAGTTTCTTTGCATCGGCTTCCTTTTTTGGAGAGGTACTCAATACGGTTACATCTGCACCGAAAGCCACGCCAAATTTCACAGCCATGTGGCCGAGGCCCCCAAGGCCCAATACAGCGAGCTTATGGCCCTTGCCTACCTTCCAGTGCCTGAGCGGTGAGTAAGTGGTGATACCCGCGCACAGCAACGGCGCTGTAGCCGGCAGATCAGCGTTATCTGCAAGGCGCAGCACAAACTCTTCTTTTACAACTATGGTGTTGGAGTATCCGCCATAGGTTGGTGTTTTTCCGTCGCGTTCATGAGCATTGTAAGTGCCGGTAGCGCCTTCAAGGCAATATTGCTCCAGGTCATGCTTGCAATTGTCGCAATGGCCGCAGGAATCCACGAGGCAACCAGTTGCGGCGAGATCGCCTGCTTTAAATTTAGTCACCTTATCACCCACCTTTACAACACGGCCTACTATCTCGTGGCCGGGCACCATAGGGAAGATGCCGGGAAACCAGTCGTCTCTTATCTGGTGCAGATCTGAGTGGCAGACGCCGCAATATAAAATATCGAATTGCACATCGTGCGGGCCCGGTTCACGACGGTCGAAGGTCCACGGTGCAAGGTCTGAAGTGTTGGTCTGGGCAGCATAGCCCTTTGCTGAGATCATAATATTATATCGTTTAGAATAAAAAAACTTGTGGTTGATGCATGCCGCCGTTAGCGGGTACAGCATTTTTGTGGTTAAAAAGGAAAAAGAATGATCGCCTTATGCAGGCAGGTGGAGAAAGTATCCGTTCGTTCTATGATCTGCATTATTGCGGCAAAGGTACCGATGAAAATATTCTTAACAACCAGGAAATATCGTTCGACATTATTTTAACAAAGAACGGGCCGGAAACACAAGAATCGGAATATCAAACCGGCAGCCGGGAACCAGCGCTGACCCGCCGGAAATGATGAGACATTCATGGGATACATTTGCCCTATATTTACACACGATATGAGTATCTGCAACATAGGTAAATTGCAAAAGATTCATGATCGAAAAACTAAAAACCAAACTGCTGCTGGCGGATGAACAATGGCAGGATTACAAAACATATTTTAAAAGGATGGAGGTGCCGGCAAAAACCGTCATTTTGCACGAGCAGGAGATTCCTTCCAGGATATTTTTCGTTGAAAGCGGATGCCTGAGGATCTGGTTCAACAATGACGGCAAAGATCTGACCCTGCAATTTTTTTTTGAAGACAGTATAGTTGCTTCGCTGGAAAGCTTTAAGAAAGAAACACCAAGCCAGCTGTCGATAGAGGCTATAGAGCCAAGCGTCTTGTGGTACATCACCCGGGCAGACCTGGGAAAAATCATCCCCGGTATTAAGCAGCACTCTGCGATCAACGGCTTGTTCATCAATTTCATCCTCGAACGAACATTCAGCTATATGAACCTGTTTTTCTCATTTATTAAAGACACACCTAAACAGCGGTATCTTAATCTCATCCGAGAACGGCCCGAGATCGTGAAACGCGTTCCGCAGCACTACATTGCCTCTTACCTGGGCATCTCAACCGTTCATCTGAGCCGCATCAAAAATCAGCTGGCAAAAGGAGGCGCGATTTAATAACAAATGTTATTGGCGCTGAAATCATGGCCGGGTAATTTTGTTTAAAAAAATAAAATGAAAGCCATAGTATACAAGCCCGGCGAACTGCCGGTGTACGCAGACTTCCCGGATCCCGTTGTTACCAATAGCAACGAACTGCTGATGAGGGTAAAGGCGGTTGCTGTCAAAAACCTGGACAAGGCGAAAGTAAGCGGAAAGCATTATTCATCTGCGACCGATAACGGGCTGCGCGTGGCAGGAAGCGATGGTGTAGGCCTGTTAGCAGATGGTACGCGCGTATATGCCTTTGGCAAAGACGGGATGCTGGCGGAGCACGCGGTAGTAGAAAAAAGCCATATCGTTCGTGTTCCTGGGGGCCTGAGCGACGCTATTGCAGCGGCATTGCCAAATGCTATTATGGGCTCGGCACTGGCACTACGATACCGTGCGAACATGCAAGCCGGTGATACGGTCTTAATTAATGGAGCTACCGGGTTTACGGGCAAAATGGCCGTTCAGCTGGCAAGAGACTATGGGGCGAAAAAAGTGATCGTGACCGGCAGAAATGAAAAAATACTGCAGTCGCTTTTGCAGCTGGGAGCTGACGAGATCGTCTCTTTAAAACAAGGTGATGATTCATTTGTACAAGCACTAAAAAGAATGCATGCGGATACGCCCATAGACGTGATACTTGACTACGTATGGGGGCACTCTGTGGAGCTGATCTTGTCGGTATTAAAGGGTAAAGGCACTTTCTCACAGAGAACAAGACTTGTGACGATCGGAGCGATGAGTGGTGATACGATCCAACTGTCGTCCCAGATTTTAAGGAGTGTGGACCTGCAAATTTCGGGCTCGGGACTGGGAAGCTGGTCGGGAGAGGAAGTAGGTAAACTATTCAGCGAAATTATTCCGGAAGCCTTTGAACTGGCGGCTAATAACAAATTGGTTGTAGACACCTTCGAAGTTGATTTTGTCAACAGCGCAAAATTATGGCAAGAGGAATCTCCGAACGGCAAAAGGATGGTCGTTGTTATACCATAAAGCGAAGCACCGGATGACCGGCAGTATTGGATCCATTTATCGGCGATTTTGTATTGGTAGTAGCCACCGATGGCCTACTTTTATAGAACAAACAATGCAGATCTTATGGAAATCATACGTGTTGGTTCGCAGGCATCGGGCAAAGGCCCGGCAGACTATTTTACAGGAACTGTACGGGTAGATCCACTTTTTAATCCGCCGGATCCGGCACGGGTTGCAATGGCGCATGTCACCTTTGAACCCGGTGCGCGGACCGCCTGGCATACCCACCCGCTGGGACAAACTCTGATCGTTACCTCGGGCTGCGGCTGGGTGCAGCGTGAAGGTGGTAAAAGAGAAGAGATACACTCGGGAGATATCGTCTGGTTCTCGCCGGGCGAAAAGCATTGGCACGGAGCAACAGCCTCGACAGCGATGAGCCACATCGCGATCCAGGAAAAACTAAATGGTTCGCCTGTTGACTGGTTGGAACAAGTAACAGACGAGCAATTCAACGAAAGATAATCTACCCTGCTAATACAGTATGGTCCCCGAAAATGGCAGACCCGGGCGGTAGAGCCATTATTGGTTCGTTGATCTCCGGGCTGAATGAACATTGAGTCTAAAACAGTCTTTGCAAAAAGAGCGAAAGAAATATAGCAGCGCTATAACTTTCGCTCTTTTTTGTTTTACTTTTAGAGAAGCTACGCCGTCGTTTTGCGATGAGGTTATCCATGGCCAACGATGTAAACTATGAAAACGAATCATCTCTTCACTTTTGAGTTAAGCAATGTTTCGAGCAAATGCTGCTTCATTCCTTTACTCATTTTTATTTACTCGTGCCAGGGACCCCGATACCTGAAAAATCAAAACCTGATAGAGAACAGAGCCACCATTAACATCGGCCAAAGTCCAAAGGACAGTATTATAGTACACTACATCGGGTGCAGCGGATTCTTTATTCAAAAAGGCAATAACACGATACTGATCGATCCTTATTTTTCGTATAAACTGGTCCTTCGCAAAGAGTTACTTAGTACAGAAAATATTCGACCGTCATTGAAAAGTATCGTTGACAACATCTTTACCCGTGCCATCGGGACTAATAATGATAACAAAGGCTCGATCAATGCTCTTTTGATCAGTCATGCTCATGTAGACCACCTTGGAGACGTGCCCTATCTTTATCAAAGCGGCCACCTTAATGCGAATATAAAGGTTATCGGAAACACAACTGCCGGGCACTATTTACGACC
>CAINOM010000137.1 GCA_903851455.1 uncultured Bacteroidota bacterium
GCGTCCTTTTTCAGCGTCTTCATCACGGTAAATTATTTATCCGCAAAATGTTCCTTCGCTCTCTTAACCACCCACCTTTAAAATGCAAGGTAATCAGGTTAGAAGATATATTTTGAAATAAGATACTATTATAAATTGCACTATGTATCGACAGTTAACGTTTGAATTATACCTTAATATGCAAATTCATTAACACTTATTCCATGTATAAAAGGCATTTTATGCGTATTTGTCTGATGTGTAACATTTGAATAACAAAAAAGCATTCGGAAAATTTGGATAATTGTTCATTTATATATTTCTTTAGAGAAGTTTAATTCATCATTCAAAAACAGAGTACCTATGCGAAAATTTACAAAAAAGTGGAGTAGTGATTATGGTAAGTTGCTATTTAAAAGTTTACTTCTGACATGTCTGGTATTTGTCAGTGGAAGTTCGTTCGCGATCACGGGCGCGCCGGTGGTATGTGTGGGCAGTACAACTGCGTTAACGGACCCCGGAATTGGAGGCGTTTGGAGTAGTAGTAATGGAATGGTGGCTACAGTGGGTACCTCCGGTATTGTAACCGGGGTTGCTGCAGGCGTTGCAACGATTTCCTACACGATAGCAGGCATTCCGCTTACAGTTGGTGTAACAGTAAATCCTGTTCCGTCGGGTATTGGCGGGGCAGCATCGGTGTGTAATGGCGCTACGATCACGTTAAGTGATTTCACAAGCGGCGGCAATTGGACCAGCACTGCAGGCGTGTCTGTAACAACAGGTGCAACGACAACTACCGTTACCGGATTAACTAACGGCCCCAACACGATCACTTATTCACTGGGCAGCGGATGTTACAGGACTTATCCAGTAACAGTAAAAGCACTGCCAACCTCCATACTTGGAACGCTGGGTGTGTGCACCTCGGGAGTAAGCTTCCTGTCTGACGCTACTACACTTGGTATGTGGACGATCAGCCCGGTAGGTACTGCAACCATCAGTCCATCCGGACGTGTATATGGCGTATCGGCCGGCGCGGCGGTTGTGACTTATACAGGCCCTAATGCCTGTATCACTACAGCTACGGTGACTGTTACTGCTGCTCCAACAGCGATAACAGGTAACGCCCCGGTTTGCCCGGCTTCGACCGTAACGCTGATTGACGCTACCGGCGGTGGTTCATGGACGAGTGGCAACACTGCCATTGCAACTGTGGGATCCGACGGCACACTGACCGGCATCGCTGCTGGTACCTGCGGTATTACTTATTCTACGGGCGCAGGTTGCTCTGTAATGACTATTGCGACGGTGAATTTAGCACCCAATGCAGGCTCGCTTTCAGGCTCTGCTACTGCATGTACGGGTTCTACCACATCTTTCAGCGACGCTGTAATGGGTGGCATATGGAGCTCTGCAAATCCGGCGACCGGAACGGTAAACACATTTGGTGTTGTAAGGGGTCTTGCAGTAGGAACAACCACGATATCATATACGGTGACCAATTCATGCGGTTCGGCTGCTGCGACAGCAGTGGTGACGGTAGGCTTGGGCGCTAACGCGGGCACGATCACAGGTAATGCTCCCTTCTGTGCCGGTTCGACACTCGCATTAAGCGATGCAATGAGCGGAGGTGTATGGACAAGCAACAATCCAGCAGTTGGTACAGTAGATGCTGCTTCAGGAAGTGTAACAGGTATCGCCGGCGGATCGGCGATTATCTATTATACAGTGACTAACAGCTGCGGTAGCGCAAGTACCTCTGCAATGGTTTCGGTCAATGCCTTTACGGCTGGCACCATCACTGGTACGCCCCTTGTAATTGCGGGACTGACCACGTTGCTGGCTGATGTTAAAATGGGTGGTGTTTGGTCTGTAAGCAATTCGAATGCGAGCGTATCTGGCACCGGCCTGGTAACGGGCCTGGTTGCAGGTACAGTGACCGTAAGCTATACCGTAACTAATGGCTGCGGTTCAATTTCCGCTACTTATGTTGTAACGGTAAATGCATCTACTACTGCACCGATCATTGGACTGCAAAGTGTGTGTGTAGGCACAACTACTTCGCTGATCGATATTACTCCGGGCGGAGTGTGGAGCAGCAGCAATTCGCTGATTGCTTCAGTCGGTACATCGGGCGTTGTAACAGGTAATGCAGTGGGTACCGCTACCATTTATTATACAGTAGCAGGTGTTCCGGCGGCGGCGATAGTAACTGTTAATGCGAACCCATCAGGCATAGGCGGTGCAACATCGGTATGTAATGGTTTGTCTATTTCGCTGAGCGATCTTACGCCGGGCGGTACATGGACGAGCACTGCTGGTTTGTCTCTCACCGGTGGTTCATCCGCGAGCACAGTGTCGGTTACCGGTCTTGTAAACGGTCTTAACACGATCACTTACTCACTGGGTAGCGGATGCTCAAAAACTTATAATGTTACTGTAAAAGCGCCACCTACTTCTATATTGGGTGTTTGCGTGATCTGCAGCCTGGGATCTGTAACTTTCCTGTCTGATCTCACAGCTGGTATTTCATGGACGTGGGACGCAGTAGGTGTATTGACTGTGAGCCCATCAGGCCGCGTATATGGTGTATCTGCGGGTACTGCTAATGTTACTTATACAGCTACCAATAATTGCATCACAACGACCGTTGTTTCGGTAAATCCGGCACCAATCGTTGCCGCAATAACAGGTGCCAATAATGTGAGCCATGGTGCGACAATAGCATTGTCTGATCTTACCCCGGGCGGTAACTGGAGCAGCAGCAACCCCGCCATTGGAAGTGTGGATAACATTGGTAATGTAACCGGCGTGGGTACTTCCGGTGTCGTTATTATATCTTACACGATAGACTATCCTTCAGCGACCTGTGCCGCTAATTCTACAAAGTCGATCACGGTGCACACGCCCGCTCCGCCAACACATGGCAGTGGTGCAGGCGGTATGCTCAACATGATATCCGGCAGCTCTGCGACACTGGATGAAGACCTGACCAGCAGTGAGTGGACCAGCAGTAATACAGATGTTGCGACCGTTGAAGAAGGCCTGGTGATGGCCATTGGCCCGGGTAATGCCAGCATAACACATGTTGGTACCAATAGCACGGGTGCTATATCATCGAGCATTACGCAGGTGGTAGTTGATGGTTTGCCGCTGAATGTGAACGTTATCCCTAATCCGAATAATGGTGCATTCACCATCAAGGGAACAACAGGATCAACAAAAGATGAAGAGCTGACGCTGGAAGTGACCAATGTTGTTGGCCGGATCGTCTACAGCAGCAAGGTGACTGCTATGGGTGGGAACATCAATGAGACAGTATCACTTAGCGGCTCAATTGCCAGTGGCATGTATATGCTGAATGTGCGCAGCGCAGCCGGCAATAAGACATTCCATTTTGTGATGGAGAAATAGGTAGCCACACCCCAGCCTGCTCCAAAGAGCGGGTGAGATCGAGGGTCGTAAAATAAATAAAAAAGGGCTGGTGGCAACACCGGCCCTTTTATGTTGGATAAGAATGAAAGAATGAATTAGAGCTCTTATACCATTTGCGTTTCTATTTCTATCGGATTGCTGAGGATCTTGTGGACCGGGCAACTGTTGGCTATTTGAAGCAGCCGCGCCCTCTGCGTTTCGTCAAGGTTGCCCTTAAGGTGTATCTTTCTTTTGATGACCGTTTTGTTTGTCTCGTCGTTTCTGTTCAGTTCTACATCTATGGTCATTTCTTCCAGGTCCCAGCCCTTGCGGTCGGCATACATGCGAAGGGTGACGGAAGTGCACGCAGCGAGTGATGCTGCAAGTAGCTCGGTAGGTGAAACTCCTTTATTCTGCCCACCGTCACTGACCGGTTCGTCTGAGATGAGGGTGTTGCCGGATGGGGATGTAACCTCAATTTTATAGCGCTCTTTGCCAATGTGTGATGTAACTTTTGCCACGGTCTTTATTTTTTGTTGAGTGCAGGATAAGGAACAAATTCGGTTTCGTCACCTTTAATTTTATCAAATGCCTGGTCCATCCATTTTTGTTTGGCCTGTTTGATGATCTCTTTGTCGGTGGCTACAAAATTCCAATCGATGAATCTTTCTTCCGGGAAAGGGTCGCCACCAAAGATATAAATGGTGCTGCCGGGCGCCATCACAAAATCGCATAGCTGACCTTCTTTGGCAACAAGCAATTGTTTTGGGTGATAGGTGTTTCCTTCGCTTTCTATGTTGCCTTCAAGTATATACAGTCCCGCTTCTCCGAAAAGCTCGTGGCCGATGTGCACTGTTTGCTGTGTTGTGCTTTTTATTTCGAGCATAAACAACTTGCTGTAAACCGGCACAGCCGACTTCCTGCCAAATGCCTCGCCGGCGATTAACTTGAGTTGCAGATCGCCCTCCGCCCATGATGGGATCTTTGATGCATCAATGTGAAAGAATTCGGGCTCCATCCGCTCAAGGTCCTTTGGAAGGGCCACCCATATTTGCAGGCCATGCATGTTCTTATCAGAGTGGCGCAGGTATTCGGGTGTTCTCTCGGAATGAACGATCCACTTGCCTGCCGTCATCCAGTTCACTGCGCCGGGTTTTATTTCTACAGAATTGCCCAGCGTATCGCGGTGCTGGATACTGCCTTCAAATAAGAAAGTAAGCGTGGAGAGGCCGATATGAGGGTGGGGCAGCACATCGAAATTTTCATGATCGCTGAGCTTAGCGGGGCCCATATGATCAATGAAGATGAACGGCCCTACCATTCTCTTTTCGCGGAAGGGTAGTAAACGGCCAACCATGAACTTGCCGATGCTTGCGGCCCGTTCTTCTATGATAAGACTGATGTTTGACATGGCGTAGTATTTATGCTTAAAAATAAGGAAAGGTGAGAAGAGTTTGGTGGAAGGGCAATAGACATTTAAAGAAATAAATGAACTAATCAAATTGCCCGGTATATAAATCATAGTAACGTCCCTTCTGTTTCAGCAGAGACTCATGATCTCCACGCTCTATGATCTCGCCATTTTCCAAAACCATAATTTCATCTGCATTGTGAATCGTTGATAGCCGGTGCGCGATCACAAAACTGGTTCGTCCCCGCATCAGCTGGTCTATCCCTTTTTGTATGATCTGTTCTGTTCGCGTATCAATGGAACTGGTAGCTTCGTCAAGGATGAGGATAGCTGGCTTGGCTACGGTTGCCCTGGCTATATTCAGTAATTGCCGCTGTCCCTGGCTCAGGTTGCCGCCATCATTTTCCAGTAGTGTCTGGTATCCTTTGGGCATTCTTTTGATAAAAGAATCAGCGCCCGCGAGTACGGCGGCTTCGATGACTTCATCATCGGTCGCATCAAGTCGGCCGTAGCGAATATTCTCCATAACCGTGGCGGTGAAGAGGTGTGTGTCCTGAAGTACAATAGCCAGAGATTTGCGTAAGCTGTTGCGCTGTATCTTTTTAATATCAACGCCATCAATAGTTATCTCTCCGGATTGAATGTCGTAGAACCGCGGTAGCAAGTTCATGATCGTTGTTTTGCCGGCGCCGGTGGAACCCACAAATGCGATCTTCTGGCCAGCTTTTGCTTCCAGTGAAATATTTTTCAGGATAGTTTTACCAGCATCATACGCAAAGGAAACATTCTTAAACTGTACATCGCCCTTCACATGGACCAGGGCAACCGCATCCGGCGCATCAGCTATTTCGGGTTTCTCGTCCAGTCTCTGGAAGATACGCTCGGCACCTGCCAGTGCAGCCTGTATGCTGTTGTACTGACTGGATATCTCATTGACCGGCCGGCCAAACTGCCGGGAGTACTGAAGAAAAGCAGCGAGCCCACCAAGGTCAAGGCCCCTGAATACAGCCAGCAGACCCCCTACAACCGCCGTCAGCGCGAAGTTGATGGTGTTTAAATTCTGTATAACCGGCATCATAACGCCTGAGTAGTATTGCGCTTCAGTTGCCTTATCGCGGAGATCGTAATTAATGGTTTCAAATTCTTTTTCAGCGCTCTTTTCATAGCAGAATACCTTTATTACCTTCTGCCCGGTTATCATTTCTTCTATGTATCCGTTTGCAGCGCCCAGTGCCACCTGCTGCGTTGCGAAATAAGTTTTGCTCTTCCTGATGATCAGGGATGCCACCCACAGCATAAGCGGCACTATAGTCAGCGTAACCAATGTAAGCACAGGGCTGATGTATATCATCAGGAAGAATATCCCGAATA
>CAINOM010000138.1 GCA_903851455.1 uncultured Bacteroidota bacterium
CATGAAATTCACCCCGGCTAACTTACGATTTACAGGAGAAATAAGCTATTTTTATCCCTCAAAACTTCCACACAATGACGGTACCTGAAATAATGGCCGAGCTCGAAAGCAAAGGCAGCGAAAGCATAAAAAAGATACTACTGAAACATGGTGTAAAAGAGCCTTTTTTCGGCGTAAAAGTGGAGCACCTGAAAACAATTGAAAAGAAAATAAAGAAAGACTACAAACTCGCCAAAGACCTTTACAACACCGGCAATGCGGATGCCATGTACCTCGCCGGCCTCATAGCAGACGATGCCCTCATGACCCGTGCCGACCTTCAGGATTGGGCAATCAAGGCAGAGTCTAACAACATAAGCGAATACACCGTACCCTGGGTGGCAGCGGGCAGCCCCGTTGGCCTTGAAATGGCTATGGAGTGGATCGACTCTGATACCGAACACATCGCCGCCTCTGGCTGGTGCACACTAAGCAGCATAGTAGCCCTGCGCCAGGATAAAGACCTCGATACAGCCGCACTGAAAAAACTACTCGCCAGAATAGAGAAAAACATACACAAGGCTAAGAACCGCGAAAAACAAACCATGAACGGCTTTGTTATAGCCCTCGGTACCTACGTCTCAAGCCTCACAGCTGATGCCGTAGCAACTGCCAAAAAAATAGGCGAAGTAACGGTAGACGCCAACGGCACTGCCTGCAAAGTCCCCGACGCTTCCGCATACATTCAGAAAGCAGCCGACAAAGGCCAGACCGGAAAAAAGAAAAAGACTGTGAAGTGCTGATGCGTGTTCACTCCCCCTTTAACCCCATAACCTCCAACTACTGCAAACCATGCGCCATGCCGTCTTCTTTATCGCTTTTTTATGGTGCTCGGCGCAGGCTGCCGCGCAGAGCAGGCCCGCACCCGACAAAGAAACCGACAAGCCATTCGTACTCGGGCGAACGCTTACTTTTTACTCGGCACAGCTGGCTGAAAACAGAACGGTAAACATATACCTGCCCGATGATTACAACCCCGCCGACACAACAAGATACCCCGTTATCTACCTGCTCGATGGCAGCGCCGACGAAGACTTTATTCACATCGTCGGCCTCGTTCAGTACAATACATTTCCCTGGATAAACCGCATACCCAAATCCATAGTAGTAGGTATCGCCAATGTCGACCGCAAGCGCGATTTCACCTTTCCATCCGCACAACCCGGCGACAAAAAACTTATCCCCACTTCGGGCCATTCTGATAAGTTTATTGCATTCATTGAAAAAGACCTGCTGCCATTCATTCAAAGCAAGTACAAAACCACTCCTGCCACAACCATTATTGGCCAGTCGCTTGGCGGCCTCGTGGCTACCGAAATTCTGTTTAAAAAGCCGGAGTTGTTTACCCAATACATCATCATAAGCCCCAGCCTGTGGTGGGACGATGGCTCGTTGCTCACGTACAAAGCACCCGTGTTACAGGCCAATTTTAATCGCCCCATTCAGGTATATATTGGCGTAGGGAAAGAAGGACTTGCGCCAGTAGAAAAACCACACGTTATGGAAGTTGAGGCCAACGTGCTCGCCGACCTCCTGAAAAATACACCGGCCAAAAATATCACCACCTATTTCGATTACCTGCCCGCCGAAAACCACGCAACAGTCACCCATCAGGCTGTCTTCAATGCCTTCCGTCTCCTGTACCCCGCAAAATAATAACCGTTAAAAAACAAAGAAAATCCCCAACCCAAAACGTTCGGTATCAGTCTCCAGCTGCATTGCAAAATGCGCAACTTTTTTCTCGTCCCCGTTTGCAACCGGGATGCCACGGCATGGCGTTTGCAACGCCCCCTGCGGCACGCCGCAGACATTATTCTTCCTCTTCCGCTTGCGGGAGGGCCGGGGTGAGGTCCCCACCAAGCCGCTCACTTTACCCCCTCAAAACCTCGTCCCCGGTTTGCAACCGGGATGCCACGGTACGGCGTTTGCAACGCCCCCTGCGGCACGCCGCAGACATTATTCTCCCTCTTCCGCTTGCGGAGAGGGCTGGGGTGAGGTCCCACCACCAAGCCGCTCACTTTACCCC
>CAINOM010000139.1 GCA_903851455.1 uncultured Bacteroidota bacterium
CAATGGTGCACCGTTAAGCGCTTCTTCGGGTACAGGTACGATATCTTACAAATACTATATCAATAAGAATGTAACCATGGGAATGGGTGTTGGCTTTGAAAACATCCGTACGTGGGGTAGTTTCTTATCTTTTGTACCTGAAATGACCTTTTGTTACCTCGATACCCGCAATGATCTTATCCGTGTAAGGTTGTATGGCGGTTTGGGCTATGGCGTAAGCGTATTCAGCGACAATAACCGCACTCCGGGTGCTGCCGATCGTTCAGGTCTTTGGGCTTCGGGTTTCCAGGCTACACCATTTGGTATGCGCATAGGCCGCCAGGTGGCTGGATTTATTGAGCTGGGACTTGGTTATAAAGGCACTATTCACGGAGGCCTGGAAGTTCGTTTCCCACGTATCTTACGTCAGCACAGGATCGCTGAATAATACGGTTGTTTTAATTCCCTGATTTTATTCTTTCTTATTTCTGCTCAGTTGGCAGCAGGAAGTTGGTATTCGAACTCATATGAGTGCTTGCCATCGGCCCGTATTATGGTCAATTGTCCAGATAGCCCTGTCAGATCTTCGGTTCCCGAATCTGGCACCACAACCACTCTCAGCGAGAAATCGCCGCGGCTCATTATACCGTTATGCTGCAGTACAAAGCTCCCTTTTTTGCCTTGTAGTGTCCCTTCAACCCGCTCTATAGCCACATAACCGGCAGAGGTAGGTACGGGCGTTCCAGCACTGAGCATTTGCCCCTGTGTAGTAGCCTCGAGGTCTCCGTGAAATACCTTGTCAATCGTCATTCGGCCCAGCATGGGTATCTCGCGGTCTGTCTGGGGCACGATCTTAACTTCAAAGGTGCCCTTTGCTATATTTTTCATCGGTGTTTTATTTTACGTCTACTTGCCGGTTATCTTATCTATCGCTGCTGCCAGCTTCCGGTCTTTGTCGGTTACTATATTGCCTTTATCGTGGGTGTTCAGCCATATCTCCACCTTGTTCCAGGTATTGGTCCAGGTAGGGTGGTGGTCCTGCTTTTCCGCCATCAGGGCTACGTGGGTCATAAATGAGAATGCCTCGCCGAAATCCTTGAAGGTAAAACTGCGATACAATTTGTTGTCTTTTTCTTCCCAGGCCATTTGCTTAATTTGAAAATCAGTGAATTTGAAAATTTGAGAGTTGCCCATGTTATTGGGGCCAATGGATAAACAAGTATTATGCCACTAAAGTTAATTGAAATCGGAGAAGAAAAGTAACATTATCTTTTGCCTGCTACCGTCACCGCAAACTATTTGTAAAACTTTATTACGTAGATTTAAAGCTAAAGTAAATGCCGGCTATGATGCACCGCTGTAAACCCATATTGGTAGCTCTGTTTGTCCTGGTTTGTGCAGTTAACGCTATTAACCCGGCCTCAGCAAGAGAATTCTCCGATAAGAAGATCGACTTTTTATATTCCATTGAATCATTCGCCGATTTCCGGTCGATCCAAGGCGCTCCGCTTTCAGATAAGTGGAATGATGTATGGTCGGTAAAGCTCGTATACGATATGCGGGAAGGTGTTCTTTACTTTGTCAACTCTCTGCGCTACCGGTACCACTACGAATTCTGCGAATCGGTGCTGGGCGATAATACGCCGCTTTATGAATATAATTCCCGGAATTACGGAAACTCTATCGATAGACTATATATACTTGCCAGCCTTAATTATTACGTATCAAGCCACACCTACTGTATTGAGTTCACGAGCGAAGACCGCATTAACGACAAGCAACTGGCCGGTTTTTGCCAGAAGGTAAAGAAACAGGCATGTATGGGTGATTCCATAAAGTTGCTGGTCAATACAGACTACCTGCTCACGTTTGATAAGCAGGGGACGATCAACTTTCCTAAGGTGTATGCCGGTGAAATATACAAATCGCAGAAGTACCAGATGCTCAATCCCGGAGTAGCGTATGGTGTGCTGAGAAAACAAAATAGTGGCGGCGAAGGGACAATGTCTGAAAATGACATAGTTATTGTCAGTGGCACTCCGATCAGCGTACCTGTTTGTGCCGGCCTTATCACCAACAGTTTTCAGACACCCTTGTCGCATATCAACATACTCTGCCACAACCGGGACATTCCTTCCGCTGCTAACGTCAATATTTTTAATGATGCCGATGCTAATAAATGCCTTAACCAGCCTGTGCGGCTGGAGGTCAGCCAGTCAGGGATGAGGATAACCGCCGCTACAAAGGGAGAAGTGGACAGCTTCATGAGCCACAAGAAGCGGGTAGAGCAAGTGCAGCTCAGGTACGACCTCTCCGTAAAAGACCTGTTGCCGGTTAAGGATTTCGGACTGAAACAGAAAGATATCATTGGTAATAAAGCTGCGGGCCTTGGGGAACTGAATAAGGTTGCTCAGAAAATGAACAGCAAATTCAGCATACCCGAAGGTGCTTTCGCCATACCGTTTTATTATTACCAGCAACATATTTCAACCCCTGCTGTAAGGTCGAAGATAGAAGCCCTTGAGAAACTGCAGTCTAATAATGCCAGTGAAGAAAAGATATCAAAACAGCTAAAGCAGGTACGCGACGCGATCAAGGAGCACCCCCTGGACCCGCAACTACTTGAAGAAGTAACACAGATGATCAAAGCCAATGGCAAGTGGCCTGCATATCGTTTCAGGAGCAGCAGCAATGCCGAGGATGCCGCGGGCTTCAGCGCTGCCGGGCTTTACGAAAGCAAGACCGGGAAGCTTGATGACAAAGACAAACCCATTGACATGGCCATAAAGAAGGTCTGGGCCAGCACTTTTACGGAAGCCGCATACAGGGAACGCCGGGCATGCCACATAGAAGAAGCGTCAATAATGATGGGCATACTGGTGCACCGCAGCTTTCCTGATGAGGCGGCAAATGGTGTTGCTGTGACCTCAAACCTTTCCCGCGCCGGTTTTCCGGGATATACTGTGAATGTACAGATAGGGGAGGTGCCGGTGGTTTCACCGCCAGATACGGTGATCTGCGAACAGTTTATTTGTATGGATGCGGGCGCTATAGACCCAACGAACCACGATGTAATAATCGACTACATAACCAGCAGCAATCTTACCGGCAATAAGCCCGTGTTGACAAAGAAACAGGTGACACAACTATATGATGCGCTTACTGCGGTCCGGTCTCATTACTATGCCATTAACGCGGCAACGCTGGAGCCCAACCAGGAGATAGTGCTGGACATCGAATTTAAGTTTGACAATAATGGCAAGCTGTATCTTAAGCAGGCAAGGCCATATAGGTAAAAGTAAAAACCACCCGGTTTCGCGGGTGGTTTTTATTATCACTACTAAATTGAGCCATTAAGCTATTCAGTCATTGAGCTATTACTCTGCAGCTGGTTCGTTGCCGCTTTCGTTTTCAGCCTGCTTCATCTTGTCCTTGATTGCAGCCAGTGCGCCGAGGTCGCCAAGTGTTGGCTTCTCTACTTTGCTCTGTATGTTCTTCACTGCTTTCTTGGTCTTTTCAGTTTCCGCAGTAGCCTCTTTTCTTGCAGCTTCTTTCTCTTCGCCCTTCACCTGCTCCCATACCTTGCTGTGAGAAACCATGATACGCTTGTCGTTACGATCGAACTCGATGATCATGAACGGAAGTGTTTCTTCAGCTTCTACATTGCTGCCGTCTTCCTTGCGGAGGTGGCGTGC
>CAINOM010000140.1 GCA_903851455.1 uncultured Bacteroidota bacterium
CATCGAATAATAATAATGCAACGGCTGTAACGAGCAGTGAAATTGTAACAGACTTCGTGCAGAAAATAGTACTGCCACAGTACCAGAGCCTGCAGGATAAAGCAACATCGTTGAACAACGCAATTAACACCCTCAATACGACACCCAGTGCCGCGAACCTGGCCTCAGCACAACAGGCGTGGCGCGATACACGCTCGGCATGGGAACAATGCGAAGGTTTCCTGATGGGCCCTGTAGAAGATGATAATTACGATCCTAATATGGATACCTGGCCGGTAGACTACCGGCAACTCGACTCCCTGATCGCCAATAGCGCATCACTGAACGCAGCTACAGTACAAAGCCTTGGGCAGTCACTGCGCGGCTTCCATCCACTGGAGTTTATCCTTTGGGGACAGTCGGGTAATGCTACCGTGGACTCTATAACTGCTAAACAAAAGCAGTACATGTCAGGGCTGGCTCAGGATATTCTGAATACTGTTACGGCGCTCAATACAAGTTGGGCTGTTAGCGGTGGTAACTTTCAAGCAGTAGTACTTACAGCAGGTGCCGGATCTGCGAGATATGCGACCCGTAAAGATGCTATGCTGGCTATGGCCGGCGGAATGGCTGATATCTGTGATGAGGTAGGCAATGGCAAGATCGCTGATCCGTTCACCACCCGTGACTCGACTAAAACGGAATCGCCCTTCTCTCACAATTCCATGCTTGATTTTATCAATAATATCAAGGGGGCACAAAATGTTTACCTCTGCTCTTTTAGTGGTAGTGCGGGAGCAAGCCTGAGCAGCTATGTGAATGCTAATAACATATCGCTTGACAATACGATCAAGACACAGTTCGATGCAGCGATAACTGCACTAACAACTGTATCCGGTACTTTTGAAACAGCGATCTTTTCTCAGCGCACACAATTACAGAACGCAATGAACGCTATCAACACGCTGCATGCCACGTTGGATGGCGATCTGAAAACCTATAGCCAGACGTACGTTAAAGACTAAAAGAGGATGAAAAAAGCATTTGTGATATCGGGTTGTGTGCTGCTGATCATTTCGTGTGTAATGTGCCGAAAGGCTAACCCCGCGGCTGTTGATGACGATAGTAGATTTGACCCTCGCCTGTCTGGAGGTGCTGCTACATTTATGGATATCAGCTCGGGGTCTTTCAGTGCACCTATACCCGGGCTCAGCGTAAACGACGAGCGCATACATGACCTTGGAGACAAGATATTCGAACAATCATTTGTAGCAGCACCTGCGCCCCGCTTTGGCGGCCTGGGTCCTGCGTTCAATAATACTTCCTGTACTAATTGCCACCATAATGATGGATTTGGCCTGCCAACATTCGGGGCGCTGGGATCATCGCTGCTTATGCGCATCAGCATACCCGGAACCGACACCCATGGCGGACCAAATGCTGCACCCGGCTTTGGCGGACAGGTGCAGAATATGGCGCTACTCGGCGTGCAACCGGAAGCAACTGTTGATCTTTCTTATACGGAGCAAACCTACAGTTTTCCTGATGGG
>CAINOM010000141.1 GCA_903851455.1 uncultured Bacteroidota bacterium
CCTGCTGGTGGAGATGACTGTGCTGCCCAATATGACCACGAAGGTGTACATCATTGTAAAAGACTACAGTTTGTTCTTCACTTATGCAGGCGCACCTGACAGGCCGGTAAAGGAGTTTTCTGCGATCGTCATACAACGTAATACTACCAATGGTAAGGTTATCAACCAGAAGTGTACCGAAAAACTGATCTACGAACCAGGTAATTACCACATCATCATCAACACACTACCGGAAGATGTGCGCAATGTAGACCTCGACGAGATCGGCCCCGGCGGTATAGAGATACCGCAACCGGGGTTCGCTGTTTTTAATGTAAAAAGTCAGGCAACCACCGTTGCGCTATACAAAGAGCTGGGTGATAAATTTGTGTCTTTCTATACACTGGACCTTAACGACCCTAAAAGCAAACACCAGCAGATACAACCGGGTAAATATCAGGCACACTATCAGCCAATGGCTAATGTAAAATTTTCGACTGCCGAAAAGGTAGTGCCGTTTAGCATCACCAGCAACAAGGATACCGAGGTCATCCTGAAATAATTCAATATGCACGACATTACCATAAACATAGTTACAGCAGCATCACCTGAATACACTCAGGTGTGGAACCTGAGGGAAGAGGTATTGCGTAAGCCGTTGAACATGTCGCTGAAAAATGAAGACCTGAGCATGGATGCCGAAGACGAGATATTTGTGGCGCTGCTTGATCATGAAGTGATCGGCTGCCTGATGCTGCACCGTCTTGATGCGAATACTGTCAAGCTGCGCCAGATGGCCGTATATGATGGCTGGCAGGGAAAGAACATAGGCCGCCTTCTGGTGACAGCTGCCGAAAAGCATGCCGCTACAAAAGGCTATAAGAAAGTAAGTTTGCATGCCCGCCTTGCCGCGTCGGGTTTTTACTCCCGTTTGGGTTACACACAAATAGGCGAAGAGTTTACAGAGGTGGGCATCCCCCACTTTCTCATGCAAAAAGAAATAAGATAGCTACTATCGTGTAGCAATCGGCATTGCTCTTAGGCTTTGATAGAGCTTACTTGCGGTCACATCTCATCACATTTCACGCATTGCCGCATTTCTTTGTTCCTTATCTTTGGTAAAAACTAAGTGAACATGGTTCTGGACAGAAGTACACCTCCCGCTATACACGATGCCGTGGAGTTCGAATATAAATTACCCCCGCTTACCACTACTCAACTGGATAATGGCTTATCACTATACTGGCTCAATGCCGGCGTGCAGGATGTTGTGCAGATCGACTGGGTGTTCCCCGCAGGATTGTGGTACGAACAAAAACAGTCTGTAGCGCACGCTACAGCAGGCCTTATCAAGAACGGTACCGAGCGCTACACTTCGGAGCAGATACATGAGGCTTTGGAGTTTTATGGCGCGCAGCTCAAGGCAAGTGCGGGCAACGATAGCGCAACCATCACCCTGTATTCACTCACTAAGCACCTGCCATCATTATTACCTATGGTGCTGGAGATCATCACCAATGCGACCTTCCCTCAGACAGAAGTAGAAATACACAAGCGTAATGCCATTCAACGGTTGCTGGTCAACCTGCGCCAGTGCGAATTTGTAGCTAATCAACGCATAGATGCCCTATTGTTTGGCGATACGCATCCATACGGTCGTTTTACGAAACAGGAAAGCATTGAAGCGATCACACGCGAAGATCTGCTGTCTTTCTATCACGTACACTA
>CAINOM010000142.1 GCA_903851455.1 uncultured Bacteroidota bacterium
ATCATGGACCTCGCCAACTACCTCGTACAGCACCCGGAACTAAAACACGGCAAGATCAGGATACTGTTCACACCGGATGAAGAGGTGGGTCGCGGTGTGGCTGCTGTAGATATGAAGAAACTGGGCGCTCAATATGGCTATACGCTGGACGGCGGCGAGCGCGGTCACCTAGAGGGAGAGACCTTTTCTGCAGATGCAGTGGTTGTTACATTTAAGGGCATCAGCGCTCACCCGGGCTATGCTAAGGGTAAGATGGTGCATGCAATCAAAGCAGCTGCGGCATTTGTGGATATGCTGCCAAAGAACGAATGGTGCCCCGAAGCCACTGAAGGCATGCAGGGTTTTGTGCATCCTACGTCGATAGAAGGCGGTTTGGAAACAGCTACGGTTCAATTCATTATCAGGGATTTTGAAACAGCTAAACTAGCCGGCCACGAGCAGCGGCTAAAAGGGCTTGTGGAAAAGGCTGCTGGCCTTTTTCCGGGCGTCACGACCAGCTTTGTGGTAAAAGAACAATACCGGAATATGAAGGAAGTGCTCGACAAGCACCCTTATGTAATGGACTATGCAGAGGAAGCCTACAAAAGGGCGGGAATGACGGCGCAGCGCATGAGTATTCGCGGAGGAACAGACGGCTCGAGACTTTCGTTTATGGGCCTTCCATGCCCTAATCTTTTTACCGGGGAAATGGGTATACACTCAAAACAGGAATATGTAAGTGTGCAGGATATGGAAAAAGCGGTGGAAACGCTTGTGCACCTTTCGCAGATATGGGAAGAAAGAGCGAAATAATTTTCTTTGATGGCGGATAATGAATATGGAATTTGAATTAAGAGTATCTTTGTAAAAATGACTTTTATATAATGGATAGGAATTATAAGGCGATTTTACTTACAGTATTGTCGTTATCTGTATTTGTCATAGCCATCTGCGAACTGATCAGTTTTAGTCACCGCGGCGGCGACGGTATCTTTACCGCGGCCAGGGAAGGGGAGACCTATCGCGGTGAGATATACCCGGTACAGACTATTACCCGCACCCAGCGTGCGGCCGAAATGCCGAAGACTACCGTGCAGTTTTACGAAACTAAGTACAATTTCGGCGCTATTCCTGAAGACCATGTTGTAAAACACGCATTTCGGTTTAAGAATACGGGTATGAACCCATTGTTCATTGCCAAGACAGATGTTACCTGTGGTTGCACGGTTCCTACTTTTCCGCAGGAGGTAATAGGGCCTGATGGCGAAGGTGAGATCGTGGTAGAGTTCAATCCCAGCGGAAAATCAGGTATTGAGCAGAAAAATATTATTGTGCATTCAAATGCCCTGCCTGAGGCTATATCCATATCCATAGAGGCAGATGTGAAGTAAATTATGAGCGTTTTAAAGAAGTTCACTAATTACCTGTCGCTGATAAAGTTCAGCCATACCGTTTTCGCACTGCCATTTGCTTTTATTGGGTTCACATTGGCCATTGTTTACTTTCACAGTCTTTTCCGTTGGCAACTACTTATTGAGATGCTATTGTGCATGGTGTTTGCCCGCAGTGCGGCCATGTCTTTCAATCGTTATTTAGACCGTCATTTTGATGCGTTGAATCCACGTACTGCAAAGCGTGAGGTGCCGGCCGGCATTATAAAACCGGAGCATGCGCTTGCTTTTACCATTATCAATTCGGTCTTGTTCGTTGCCACCACATGGTTCATCAATCCCGATACGCACATTTGTTTTTACCTCTCGTTCGTGGCATTGTTTGTCATCCTGTTTTACAGCTATACCAAGCGATTTACAGCGCTTTGCCATATAGTGCTTGGCGTTGGCTTGTCTTTATCTCCCATTGGCGCATTCCTGGCAGTTACAGGTCGGTTCGAATTGCTTCCGCTTTTCTTCTCTTTCTCGGTGCTTACCTGGGTGGCCGGCTTCGATATTATTTATGCCCTGCAGGACGAAGCATTTGACCGCGACAATAAGCTGCATTCCATACCTGCCGCACTGGGCGTGAAGAATGCGTTACTGGTCTCCACAATGCTCCACATATTGTCTGCGTCTTTTGTAATAGGGGCGGGTATCATCGGCCACTTCAACTGGATATACTGGATCGGCGCGACATTTTATGCATCTATGCTTGTGTACCAGCATTTGCTGGTAAAGCCCGCTGATCTGAGCAAGATAAACATGGCGTTCGCGAATACCAACGGTTTTGCAAGTGTCGTTTTTGCAGTGTTTACGATTGTTTCTTTATTAGTGTAGTTCGGCAACCGTACCAGGTTTGTAAATAAAAATCATCAAACTTTTACTGCACCGTTATACATCTGCTCAATGATCCTTACCACTTCGCGCCCTTCTTCTGCGCTGGTCATTACGGGGTGGTTATGGTGCAGCACGTCTACCACGTTTTGTATCACTTTGTCGTGATTGCTCATGGATCCCTGGTAGAGGCCGTAATCATTGGCCTTGGCAGTGATATTTATGTGGGGCAGGGTAGCACTGCCTAGTTTCTGGTATTCGATCGTGTTCAGGGGACGCGATAAGGGTAATAGG
>CAINOM010000143.1 GCA_903851455.1 uncultured Bacteroidota bacterium
CCACCCAGGCCTACCGACCCGGTGATCTGCGCTGCTACATCGCTTAGTATATCGCCATAGAGATTGGGCATCACGATAACATCAAACAGCTCAGGGGTATCCGCCAGGCGCGCTGCGCCGATATCAACAATGTAATGTTCCTTTCCAATACCGGGATATTCGGCACCTACTTCATTGAAGGTTTTATGAAACAGGCCGTCGGTCATTTTCATAATGTTGTCCTTGGTGAAACAGGTGACCTTTTTGCGGTTGTATGCCTTTGCATACTCAAAGGCATAGCGGATAATCTTCTCTGTACCCGGTTTAGAGATGAGCTTGAGGCACTGTACCACTTCATCGGTCTGCTGATGCTCTATACCTGCATAGAGGTCCTCTTCATTCTCCCGCACGATCACCACATCCATTACGGGGTGTTTGGTGCCGATGTAGGGATGATAAGATACGCAAGGCCTTACGTTGGCATACAGACCTAGCACCTTTCGGGTAGTGACATTTAGGCTTTTGAAGCCCCCACCCTGCGGCGTGGTGATGGGCGCCTTTAGAAACACTTTTGTTTTCCGGAGCGAATCCCAGGCGCTGTCATCTATGCCTGCGGAGTTGCCTTTCAGATACACTTTCTCACCGATCTCTATCTCCTCTATATCCAGCATTGCGCCAGCGGCATCCAGTACTTTAAGCGTGGCCCGCATGATCTCCGGGCCAATGCCATCGCCATAGGCCACTGTTACCGGTACGGGTGTGTGCTGTGTATGCTGCTGCTTCGGGGTGCTCTGTTTCATTGTTGTTGTCATATTGCGCGTTGGTTGGTTTATTTTTTGTTAGCTAGTGTTGCGTTTTGATGTTTTACTTTATCCCTGTTTTTTTCCTTGAGCGCGATGAGTTTTGCCCTCAGTTTTTTGTCGTCTATGGACAGCATCTGCGCCGCAAGGATGCCCGCATTGTGCGCGCCATTAACCGCTACAGTAGCCACGGGCACGTCATTGGGCATCTGCACGATGGACAACAAAGAGTCCCAGCCATCAAGTGAATTGGACGACTTGATGGGCACCCCGATGACGGGCAGCACCGAAAGCGCAGCTACCATACCGGGTAAATGCGCCGAACCGCCTGCACCGGCAATGATCACTTTGATCCCACGCTCATCGGCTGTGCGGGCATATTCAAACATCCACTCCGGGCTGCGGTGTGCAGAGACCACCGAAAACTCATGGGCTATACCAAATTGCGATAACACATCGGCGGCCGCTTTCATAATAGCTGCATCAGAGCTGCTGCCCATGATGATGCCTACTTTATTTTTCATCGTTCTTACCTTTTAATAAGTGACGGATCATGACTGCTTTTGACAGCGCATTGTCCATATTGTTTTCCAGGATGGTGACATGGCCCATCTTGCGGCCTTCTATGCCTGCTTTCTTGCCATACCAATGCAAGTGCACGTCACTGGTGCACAAAATGGTTCGCAAAGCTGCCGTGATAGCACTTTTGCGGTGAGCCGCCGGCTCCAGGATATTGATCATCACAGCCGGCTTATTGAGTTTGGTATCGCCCATAGGCAGCCCCAGTATGAGCCTGATCTGCTGCTCAAACTGCGAGGTGATATTGGCCTCAATGGTGTGATGACCACTATTGTGAGGCCGGGGAGCCAACTCGTTTACATATAATTTACCATCTGCTGCAAGGAACAGCTCCACCGCCATGATGCCCACCAGCTTCAGTGCCTCTGCCGTCTTCACGGCCAGGTTGCAGGCCTGCAGGGCAACATCGCGATCAATATTTGCCGGGCACATCTGGAAGTCGAGTATCATGCGCTCGTGGTTGAAGACCATAAGTACGGGATCATAGCACTCGATGGCGCCTTCCTGGTTTCGGGAAACGATAACGGATATTTCATGCTTTATGTCAACAAGCTCCTCCAGCACGCAAGGCTCATCGAATGCGTTTTCTATATCTGCAGCTGTTTTTAAAACTATGACGCCCTTACCATCATACCCGTTATTGCATTTCTTGAGGCAGGCGGGGAGGTTGCCTGTGTAATTGCGCAGGTCTTCTCTGTTCAGTACCGGCACGCCGGGTACTACAGGGATATGATTTGCTGCGAGAAATTGCTTCTGAATGAACTTATCCTGGATGATGCCTATTACCTCTGGTGAGGGGTATACGTTTACCCCACTCTGCTGCAGGAATTTCAGGGCGCGGATATTTACGGCTTCCTTCTCGATGGTGATGATATCGAGGTCTTTGCCAAAGTGAATGACATCGTCATAATTCATTGGGTCGCCGTTGATAAAAGACTGCGTATGGCGCGCACAGGGAGCATCGCTGTTTTTATCCATCACTGAGACATGGAGCCCAAAATCGATGGCGTATTTGAGCAGCATGGCACCCAGTTGTCCGCCTCCCAGTATTCCTATTTTCAGATCTTCCAGCATTCGTTATTTATTTGTGCTTAACCGGGTTTGATTTGATTGACGTCACAAAAGTGAAGCATAAAGTGCATTAGTTTTTATTTAACTTTGCTATGACTATCATAAAATATATTTATGAACTACACGCTGAACCAGCTAAAAGTATTTCTGAAGATCACGCAGACAAAGAGTATCACCAAGGCTGCCGAAGAGCTTCACCTGACTCAGCCCGCAGTGTCTATACAGCTAAAGAATTTTCAGGACCAGTTTGAAATTCCACTGACAGAAGTGGTTGGCCGGCAACTGTACATCACAGAATTCGGCCACGAAATTGCAGCGGCTGCCGAGCTGATACTGGAGGGCGTTTATGAGCTGAATTATAAAACGCAGGCCCACAAAGGACAGCTAACGGGGCGGCTGAAGATCTCGATCGTTTCTACCGGCAAGTATGTGATGCCTTACTTCCTGGCCGACTTCCTTAAGCTGAACCCAGGTATAGAACTGGCGATGGACGTAACCAATAAAGCCAAGGTGATCGAGAGCCTGGAGAACAATGAGGTAGATTTTTCGCTGGTGTCGGTTTTGCCGGAAGCAATGACGGTAGACAGCATAAAGCTGATGCAAAACAAACTGTATCTCGTATCTAACACCGACCACAAGATCAAGAAGGGCGTTCATGATTACAAGATATTTGAGCAGCTGCCGCTCATCTATCGGGAGCCAGGCAGCGGCACACGACTGGTGATGGAGCGATTCATCAGGCAGAACAATCTGCCCGTACTGAAAAAGATGGAGCTGACATCGAACGAAGCGGTGAAACAAGCGGTAATAGCGGGCCTGGGCTCATCGATCATGCCGCTGATCGGGATAAAGAACGAACTGAGCAATGGAGAATTGCAGATAGTACCGGTAAAGAAGTTCCCCATAAAAACGAACTGGCACATGATCTGGCTGAAGAATAAAAAATTCTCGTCTGCCGCAAAAGCCTACCTGGAATATGTGAAGAAGGAAAAAGACAACATCATCCACAGCAAGTTCAATTGGTTTGAACAGTATTAAGTGACCTTCCAACAAAGTCCATTCTTAAATGTGTTCCGAAATGCATCCTGATGAATTAATTTTAGTTGGTAGTAGTCTTTTACCCGCCGCTCTCTAAACTACCCCGCCCATCCCTCTCTATCCAGACTCCGATACTGTATAGCCTCAGCCAGATGCTCGGGCCGAATATCGTCACTACCTGCAAGGTCAGCTATGGTGCGGGATACTTTTAGAATACGATCATACGCGCGGGCGGATAAATTCAGGCGGTCCATGGCAGTCTTGAGGAGATTTTGGCCTACGCTGCTGATGACGCAGATCTCCTTTAGTTTTTTGCTGCTCATCTGTGCATTGCAGTATACGCCTTCGTTGCCTTCAAAGCGTTTGGCCTGTATATCGCGGGCTTTCCTCACGCGCTCGCGCACATCACCGCTGTGCTCAGACATCTTGGTACTGGAGAG
>CAINOM010000144.1 GCA_903851455.1 uncultured Bacteroidota bacterium
AAGGACAGCCGGGTGATCTACGATCCGGCGCTCAGCTATAATCCTGCAACATCCGTTGTTGGCGACACACTTATCTGGGACTATACCAACCTTACGAACCTGAGTGGAGGTGCTTACTGGAATTACTTCCTGTCAAATATCCACCTGGTTGCCGATACTACCGTGCATGTTGGTGATACGCTATGCTTCCGCGTGTACACAAATATCCTCCCCACAGATATAGACCCGTCTAACAACGACTATACAATTTGCCTGCCGGTCGTTTATTCATACGATCCTAACCTGAAAGAAGTGAGCCCCAGGGGAACCGGTGCAGAGGGTTATATACCTGCAACCACTGATTCTCTTACTTATACGGTACATTTCCAGAATACCGGGACATCGTATGCCACTAACGTAGTTATTATAGACACGCTTGATCCAAGTATATCGGTCAATAGCGTGAAAATATTGGGCGTAAGTCAGCCCATGACCCCTGTTTGGCTGGCCCCGAATATCGTACAGTTCAATTACAACAGCATCTTCCTGCCCGACAGTGCTACCAACGAGATCGCAAGTCATGGTTTTGTGCGTTTCATGGTAAAACTGAATTCGGCCTTGCCTGCGGGTACCCAAATAAGAAACACTGCGGACATCTACTTTGACAGTAATCCGGCAGTGGTCACAAATACGGCCCTTAACACCATACAGGGGCCTACAACAGGCTTGTCAGCTACGACCAATGCTGGTATCCGGATCTATCCTAACCCGGCATCTGACTATATCACTATCGAGAACCTACTGAATGGCAGCATTTCCATTGAGAGTATGAGTGGCGCTGTGATTGAAAAGCAATCTATCTCCAGCAATAAAACACGGGTAGGCATTAGTAAACTCCCGGCAGGCATCTATGTCATCAGGTGCATCGGGCCGGACGCGACAACCGTTAAGAAGTTCATCAAAGAATAACCATATTATATGTTTGTGAAAAGGCGGGCTCGAAAAGGCCTGCCTTTTTTATTTACAGCTTAAAATCAGTAATTTTGAATAAATAAAATCGCCCGATGCCTCATTATCATTCAGCAGGGAAAATACCTCGCAAGCGCCATACGCAGTTTCGCAAACCGGATGGGGCCTTATATTCAGAGCAACTGTTTAGCACAGAGGGTTTTTCTTCTAACTCGTCCTTGCTATACCACACTCACCCACCTACCCAGATAGTAAAAGCCGAAGAACCAGTTAATGTGGCACCGGTTGCAGCTACCCCGAACATCCTGAAGCACCGGAGTTTCCAGGGCTTTAAAGTAGCCCCGAATGCAGACTACCTGAAAAGCCGCAAAACAGTGCTTTTCAATAACGACGTACAGCTTACGCTTGCAGCGCCTACCAAGGGCCTCACGGACAACATATTTTACAAAAACGCCGATACGGATGAGGTGCTTTTCATCCATGAGGGAAAGGGAACACTGAAAACGCAGTATGGCCAGATACCTTTTGAATACGGTGATTACGTCGTAATACCACGTGGCACCATTTACCAGGTGGAATTTGAGAACGAGAATAACCGGCTGTTTATCATAGAATCATTCAGTCCCATTACCTTTCCAAAACGCTACCTCAGCAAGTACGGCCAGCTGCTCGAAAATTCGCCGTTTTGTGAGCGGGACCTGCGCAAGCCGGAAAATCTGCAAACCATAGACCAGAAAGGCGAATACCTCATCCAGGTAAAAAAGAAAGGTTTTCTTTACCCCATTTGGTATGGCCACCACCCCTTCGACGTGATCGGCTGGGACGGCTGCGAATACCCCTATGCACTGAGTATTCACGATTTCGAACCCATCACTGGTCGCGTTCATCAGCCACCGCCTGTGCACCAGACGTTCGATGCGCACAACTTTGTGATATGCTCGTTTGTGCCACGCCTCTTCGATTATCATCCTTTATCCATACCTGCCCCGTACAATCACAGCAATATAGACAGCGATGAAGTGCTGTATTATGTAGACGGTGACTTCATGAGCCGCAAGCATGTAGAGCGTGGTATGATCACCCTGCACCCTGCCGGTATCCCCCACGGTCCACACCCGGGCACCGTGGAGAAAAGTATAGGCGCCAAAGAAACGAAAGAGCTCGCTGTAATGGTGGACACTTTCCACCCGCTCATACTAACCAAGGATGCAATAGACATAGAAGACGATAGCTACGTTTACAGCTGGATCGAGTAAATATATTAATGCATACCTGGAGTCCGGAATTTGAATTGTTCCCGACTCCTTGAGTAAACATCCAATTACAAACACCCAATTCCAAATTCCTAACATCAAAATTCAATTTCCAAAAAATGGAGCATCTTACTACCAGTCAGAAAATGACACTTGCAAAAGACTTTTTACCGATCAACGGTACAGACCATATTGAACTATACGTGGGCAATGCCAAACAGGCTGCGCACTTTTACAAGACTGCCTTTGGTTTTCAGTCGCTGGCATATGCAGGGCCAGAGACCGGCATGCGCGATATTGCTTCCTATGTATTACAGCAAGGCAAGATACGGCTGGTACTCACCACGCCGCTGAAATCCGGTGGCCAGATATCCGAGCACATATTCAAGCACGGCGACGGCGTAAAGATCCTGGCGCTTTGGGTAGATGACGCATACAAGTCATTTGAAGAAACGGTGAAACGTGGTGCCAAGGCATACATGGCGCCTAAAACGCTCACAGACGAATTTGGCGAAGTGCGCATGAGCGGTATTTATACCTATGGCGAAACAGTGCACATGTTCGTAGAGCGTAAGAACTACAATGGCGTGTTCATGCCCGGTTACAAGGAATGGAAAAGCAGCTATAACCCAAAGGACGCCGGCTTGCTGTATGTAGACCATTGCGTGGGCAACGTGGGCTGGAACCGTATGAACCCTACCATTCAGTGGTATGAAGACGTAATGGGCTTTGTGAACATCCTCTCTTTCGACGACAAGCAGATCAATACCGAATACTCTGCATTGATGAGCAAGGTAATGAGCAACGGCAATGGCTTTGTGAAATTCCCCATCAATGAGCCGGCTGAAGGCAAGAAAAAATCACAAATAGAAGAATACCTCGACTTTTACGAAGGTGAAGGCGTGCAGCATGTCGCCATAGCTACAAAAGATATTATCACCACTGTGAAAGATCTGAAGTCACGTGGTGTTGAATTCCTCGATGCTCCTCCGGCCGCATACTACGATGAACTGCCCGCACGTGTGGGCAAAATAGACGAAGATATTGCAGCACTGCAGGAGCTGGGTATACTTGTAGATTGTGATGAAGAAGGCTACCTGCTTCAGCTATTCACCAAGCCGGTCGAAGACCGCCCCACCCTGTTCTTCGAGATCATTCAGCGCAAAGGCGCTCAAAGTTTTGGCGCAGGAAATTTCAAGGCCCTGTTTGAAGCTATAGAGCGTGAACAAGCCAAGAGAGGAAATTTATAATATGGGTCAACAACATGTTACTTTTATCGAATTGCCGGCTCCAAAAGGGTTGGCAATTTTTTTAGTCGAAGGTTCGAAAGAACACTCCGAATTTTTTAACAAATAATAAAATATGGCATAAAATT
>CAINOM010000145.1 GCA_903851455.1 uncultured Bacteroidota bacterium
ATTCATGAGTTATTGGGCGATAAAGCCGAGTATTATTTAGGGCATACAAGTAAAACCATCGATAAGTCGGCACTGCACCTGCCCTCTGCCAGTCACCTGGATGAGAATTGGACCCAGAGCAACCGTAATGTGCAGACTTTGCGCAGCATAGGCTCGCTGATGAACCATGGCCGGCTGGCGGGCAGCGGCTATGTATCGATACTGCCGGTAGACCAGGGCATAGAGCATAGCGGCGGCGCGTCTTTCGCTCCAAACCCCATTTATTTTGACCCGGAGAATATAGTGAAGCTGGCTATAGAGGGCGGCTGTAACGCAGTGGCATCGACCTATGGCGTGCTGGGTGCAGTGGCGAGGAAGTATGCACACAAAATACCGTTCATCGTAAAAGTAAATCATAACGAATTCCTTACGTATCCTAATAAGTTTGACCAGATCATGTTTGGCACAATAAAGGATGCATGGAACATGGGTGCGGTAGCTGTGGGCGCTACGATATACTTCGGCAGCGAAGAGAGCGGACGGCAAATAGTAGAGGTGGCCAAGGCGTTTGAATATGCGCATGAGCTGGGTATGGCTACTGTATTGTGGTGCTACCTGCGTAACAACGGGTTTAAGAAGGATGGCGTGGACTACTCTACCGCTGCAGATCTTACGGGCCAGGCCAATCACCTGGGCGTGACAATACAGGCAGACATCATAAAGCAGAAATTACCTACCAACAATGGCGGTTACAATGCCATCAACTTTGGCAAGACGAGCAAACTGGTTTACGACAAACTGACTACGGACCATCCGATAGATCTGTGCCGCTACCAGGTGGCTAATTGCTACATGGGCCGCGTGGGCTTGATCAACTCGGGCGGTGAGTCGAAAGGGGCTACGGACCTGGCAGAAGCAGTTACCACAGCGGTGGTGAACAAGCGCGCCGGCGGTATGGGACTGATAAGCGGCCGCAAGGCGTTCCAGAAGCCTATGGGCGAGGGTGTGGCGCTACTGAATAGTATACAGGATGTTTACCTGGACAGCTCTGTGACTATAGCTTAGTCGTAAGTCGTGAGTCATAAGTCGTGAGTCTGCGAATTAGAAGTTAGTAGATAGTTCACGAATGAAATAATATTTGATACTGGGTGCTTGCATCCGGTATCTTGTTTTTTTAACAGATCGTGGCCTGATTTTTTTTGGTGGTTGTGCATTGATAATCACTAAAAATCTTGATCATGAAAAAGTATTGGAAAGCAATAGCGGTAGCAGCAGCAGCGGGGATATTGGTTTATCCTGCGATGAAATTATACCAGTATGTGGCTAAAAAACGTGCTGAGGGTAAGGAAGATGAGGGTGAAAATGAACATCCGATGAAGCACCTGGGGTTCATTCACCACAGCCAGCATAAGCCACATCATCGTAAGATGAGTAATGGGCATGTGAAGGCGTGACCTCTCCCCGCGAGCTTTGCTCCTTCACTTGCGTGAACTCCGAAGGAGAGGGTGAGGTGGAATGAGTTACGCGATATTTCGCCCATAGGGCTTTGAGACGTTTATATTCAAATAACCCGGGGCGGTGCCCCGGGCTGATATATTTCGCTCTTTCAGATCTG
>CAINOM010000146.1 GCA_903851455.1 uncultured Bacteroidota bacterium
CTGTAATAAAACATATCCTTGAGTCCCAGACCTCTTTCAGCACTGTTTCGTTTCGTTACCGCATTGTCAGGAAGGATGGCACTGTAAGGCATATTTATTCGCAAAGCGAAATTGAGCTGAATGAGGGCGGCAAGCCGGTAGACCAGTATGGCATAGTACACGATGTGACGGAGCAAAACGAAGCGAAGGAACAGAATATTCAAACACAGCAGCGGTACAAACAGGTTGTGGAAAATATCCTTGATGGGCTAATGATAGACGACCCGGACGGAAAGGTGCTGTTTGCCAATGACCAGTTTTTAAAACTCTTCGGACTGGAGCGGAGTGATCTTGAAACTCTTGCGCTGGAAGACTATATAGCACCGGAATTCAGGCAGTTGCTGCGCGACCGACATAACCGGCGTGTGGCGGGCGAGGACGTTCCATCCGTATTCGAGTACCAGGGGCTGCGGAAAGACGGCTCGCGGATATGGCTGGAAGTGCGGGTTTGCAAAGTTTTCGAAGATGGCACTGTAATAGGAACGCAGTCGGCTATACGCGATATAACTGATCGCAGGAAGGCTGAGCAGGAGGTTCTTAAATTTTACCAGCTCCTGGAGCAAAAGGTCAAAGATCGCACGATACAACTGGAAGCGCTGAATAATGAACTGGAATCATTCTCTTATTCGGTAGCACACGACCTCAGGGCGCCACTCCGTATTATCAATGGCTATTCCGAAATACTCAAGAAAGACTATAGCGAAAAACTGGATAGCGAAGCGGACAGGATCATAAACGTGATCGTAACCAATACGAACCGGATGGGTAAGCTCATTGATGAGATACTCAATCTCGCACGCCTGGGCCGAAAAGAGCTGGACAAACAAAACACAGACATGAACAGCCTGGTAAAAACGGTAATAGCAGAACAAACGGCTGTTTCAACCAAGCCGGTCGAATTTAACATATCTCCCCTGCCCGATGCATATTGCGACAGTACGCTTGTGCGGCAGGTATGGAGCAATCTTCTTTCCAATGCTATTAAGTATTCCGGAAAGCAGGCACAACAAACTGTTACTATTAAATCTGTTGAAGAAGACGGATACATCGTATATTCGGTGAAAGATAATGGTGTAGGATTTGATATGGCTTACAGCGAAAAGCTATTCGGCGTCTTTCAAAGATTGCATAAACAGAGTGAATTTGAAGGAACAGGCGTAGGCCTTGCGCTAGTGCATAGGATCGTGACCAAGCACGGCGGAAAGGTATGGGCAGAATCAGAAGAAGGCCAGGGGGCAACATTTTATTTTAGTTTACCAATATTATAAACATCACCATGGAACAACAAATAGACATACTGCTTATAGAGGACAACCCAGAGGAGGCAGAACTGGCTATTCGAAGCTTGAAAAAAAGTAACCTCGCCAACAGTCTTGTTCATATAGACGATGGTGCGGAGGCACTTGACTACATTTTTTCGCGGGGTAAGTATACGGGCAACACTACACAGTCACGCCCTAAGCTCATACTGCTGGACCTGAACCTGCCAAAAGTAGGAGGACTTGAAATACTGAAACAAGTTAAGTCTGACGAGCGGACGAAGATGATCCCTATCGTGGTGCTTACCTCGTCACAGGAACAACGGGATGTGATAGAAAGCTACAAACTGGGTGTGAACAGCTACATTGTGAAGCCGGTAAATTTCGCGTCGTTCTCCCAGGCTATTGCCGATCTAAAGATGTACTGGCTGGTGCTTAATCAGTCCCCAGTACAGTAGCTCGTTACTATTGTGTGCTCCAAAACGTTTCTTAATTTTATCGAAAACTATTTCTATGCGCTGCCTGTTACTGTTTTCTTTCCAGGGATTTATCCACGACAATATGGCGTTGCTCACTGTACTATTTATTGGAGCGATCGCCGGGCTAATAGCGCAACTCATAACACCCGGCAGAGGTTTTGGCTTGCTGGCTACTATCGCCATTGGAATAGCTGGTGGCTGGCTGGGGGACAAGTTGTTCAAAGATTATCTTTCCTTTTCGAGCAGCAGCATTGTGAATGCGATCATCCGCTCCACGGCTGGCGCCCTGATACTGTGCATCCTTATCAATCTCATCTTTGGCACAAAAAACAAGAAAATAAAAGACCGCACTGAGTGGGAAGCGTAGTTAGTGAGGGCAGAACTTCACAATGGCGGCCTCAGCTTCTTTGTAACCATGCTTTAGCGCACTATTGAAGTCATCACATGGGCTCTGCCCCGCCCTGTATTTTATGATGCCCCTGTAGTAAAGTGCCTCTCCATTATCCTTGTTCAGCGAAACAGCATTGTTCAGGTCATTAATGGCTGGCGCATACCTGGCCAATTTTGCAAGGGTCAATCCGCGCCTTATGTAGAATAAAGGTTCGTTATCCTCGTAAGTTATCGCCTCGTTGTAATTATCGAGCGCAGACTGCAGATTGCCCTGCTGCTCCAGGCAGTCTGCCTTTACATAGTAGGCCCGCGCATTTTGCGGCTGATCAGCCAGTACCCTATCTGCGTCTGCAATTGCGAGGTCTGGCTTGCCGGTTCCTTCGTAGAGCATTGCCCTGCTGAAATATGCCTTGGTGTATTCTTTGATAGAGATGCACCGGTTGAGTGCCTCAAGTGCATCGACAGTGCGGCCCTGGCGCAGGTGCAGCGCACCCTTATCGTACCATGCTTTGTAGTTATTGGGGTCTATCTGTACCGCCTTATTCAAGTGATCCTCGGCCACATCATACTCGCCCAGGCGGGTGTATAGTGCACCTACGCTGTATTGTGCTACTGCTGAATTGGGAAAGGTATTCAGGATAGAAGTAAAGAAATCAAGATCGGATAGCCATATGTCGTTCCTGAAAAAAGTAGAGACTAACAAGAGTAATGCGATGGCGCTGCCCGCAAGCACTGCGATAACAAGTCTAGAGACCTTCTGCAACCATGCAAAAAGATAATACACCGCCGGGAAAATTATCCCGATGCCAGCAATGTATAAATACCTGTCTGCCATCAGGCACTCGCCAAATTGTATGAACTGGAGTACCAGCACGATATTAACGGTATAGAATACGATACCGCCGCAGAGTATGTACCATTTTTTACGCCAGGCAATAATGCCCGATACGATAATACCTATGGTCAATGCCAGGCACAGATATTCCATACTACCTACTTCGCGAGGGTACGGATAGATAACCGATAGATCTACCGGCACGAAAAGGTGGGCGATATACTGCACATACGCATCAGCGGCAAACATAACCGTGTTCAGAACGTTACCATAGGCATGCATGCCCAGCATTTTTTCGGCAGCCTGAGCTTTAATGGCTACAATGCCAAAGATCATGCTGATCGCAAATAATGGCAACTTCTCCAGCCACAGTTTTGGGCTCTTCATATCCCTTCGCACCCAAATATCAATCGCCAGCAGGGAGAGCGGCAGCGCCACGCCTGTTCCCTTCGACAGTATTGCGGCAACGCCGAGCAACACGACAGCGATCATTTTTTTTGCGGATGGGCTACTCACGTAACGGACGTATTGCAGCATAGCCAACAGGTAAAAGAAAGCACAAAGCAGGGTCTTTCGTTCCGCTACCCATGATACACTTTCTGTCTGTACCGGATGCAGCGCAAACAGCAGCGCAACGAACAACCCGACGGCTTTCACCGGCTGTAGTTTGTTTATAAAGAAATACAGGACAATTGCATTTCCTGTATGCAACAGCAGGTTGGTGAGATGATAAGCAAGTGGCTTTGCCCCACCGAATAAGTAGTCAATGGCATAGGAGCATATGGTTAGCGGGTGATAGTTGCCAATGTAAAATTTAGAACACCATGCGACAATATGCTCAACACTAAACCCACGGATATCGTTATTATGAACGACATACTCATAGTCATCCCACGATATGAAGCCAGCTTGAAATATCCTGCTGTATGCAATAGCAACTACAACAATCAACAACCCTATGTGCAGCCACTTGTTGTCAAGCTTGTTTTCAGAAACAGGGGATGTCATAAAGTCCAAAGGTACTTATTTGGTTTTCGGGAGTTTTTTGTCCACTATTTTCATCTCTGCAAATATCGGGAGCATATTCTCAAGTCAGATCATCCTCCTGACCATCCTTAGATTGTGAGTGCGCCGTTTCAGTGA
>CAINOM010000147.1 GCA_903851455.1 uncultured Bacteroidota bacterium
GGGACAATATAAAAATGCAATTGATTGATTTACAATAGATTAAGTAGGCCTCGTAGTACAATGGATAGTATAAGAGTTTCCGAAGCTCCAGATCCAGGTTCGATTCCTGGCGAGGCCACCATAAAAGTAGATGTATGTTTTATGCTTATGTCCTGAAGAGCGTTAAGCATGATTATTTTTACAAAGGTCATTGCGAAAATCTGCAAACTCGCATGGCTGAACATAACGCAGGCATGACAACTTCCATCAAGCCTTATATCCCTTTCGAAATTGTTTATTTTGAGGAATTTAATACACGGGAGGAGCTTTTAACTGGGGAAGATGTTGTTCGATCTTGCCACTGCCAAAATACTACGATGCCGTTTCGGCGCAGTAGCCTTAATGCTTCTGGGGAAACAACTCTTTACTTTCCATTATGTTGTCCTTCAGCAATTTCCTCCACCATCTTTTTGCAAAAGGCAGGTAAGTCTCGTGGGTCTCTGCTGGTCACCAGGCCTTTGTCAACAACCACTTCCTGGTCCACCCATTTTGCTCCGGCATTGGTGAGGTCTGTTTTAAGCGAAGGGTAGGATGTTACTGTTTTTCCTTTCAGTGCCCCGGTTTCAATAAGTGTCCATGGCGCGTGGCATATGGCCGCAATTGGCTTGCCAGCATCAGTAAAGCCTTTTACAAAGCTGACAGCATCTTTATTGTGGCGAAGTTGGTCAGGGTTCATTACGCCGCCGGGGAGCAAAAGTGCGTCGTAGTCTTTTGCATCAACTTCCCCCACTGTCTTATCCACAGCTACTTCGTTGCCCCAGTTCTTGTCCTTCCAGCCTTTTATTTTCCCTGCTTCAAGGGATATTATCTCAACCTTGGCGCCGGCTTCTTTTAGGGCGGCAACAGGTGTTTCAAGTTCCGATTGTTCAAATCCATTAGCGGCAAGCACGGCCACTCTTTTCGATTCCAGTTTTTGCATTTTCGTATGGTTTTGTTTTCATCTCAGCAAAATCGTACCATGCTCAATATGCCTAAGAAAATAAGGCACCCGTTTGCGTGGGTGCCTTATTTTAAAATTTACTTTGCTCCTGGATCAGGCATAAGACATTGCTTCCTTGCCGATCATTTTGCGCAGCATGCCCAATTGACCTATGTGGTATGCCTCATGTGAAACAAGGAATGCCACCAGTCCGCGCAAAGTATCGTCGGCTATTGGCGCCTGCACCGGTGATTTTGATGAAAGCGCCTCTTCGGGTATATTGCTGATGCCCTCGCCGATAGCGGCAGATGCTGCCTGCCACTTAGATGTTATTTCCTCCAGCGGCGGATACGTTGCATTTGGATCGAATGAGTTGCCCCTGCCGAATTGCGCATTATAAGATTCGTCCGGAGACAAACCCGCTATCCTGCTCATGTTCCCCAATCTCGTGTTGAGCAGGTGCCCTGCTATCCATTTCATGTTGTTGACGTGCTCCGAATTACGGATGCCTGATTCGTTGTCTGATATACCCGCCGTGGCGTTTGTGAACAGGCGTGTGTGAAGATCGAATTGCGCTTTGAGCGCAGCTGTAGATGATGACATAAAATATTGTTTTTTTGAAAAATGAGATAAAAAGAGCCCGCCTGGTAATGAAAAACGCAAACGGGCTCTGTTTTTGTTAGGGGTGTTTTCCTTAGTTCCCCGAATGCAGTGCTACTGCATTTCCTTCTGAGTCAGTGAAGAATCCCATGTAGCCTATATCATCACTGATCTTGGTTTTTGGCATAGTTACTTTGCCTCCGGCTGCTTCCACCTTTCCCATGGCAACGCCCATGTCGGGGTTGCCATTGAAATAGATCTTGGCGCCATCTGCGCTTGGCTTGTGCATCTGGCTCTGCACCAGCGCACCAGACACTTTGCCGTTCATGTTTTCAGATGGGAACATGGCCATTTTCATGCCCATCATTTCCGTTTGCTCCAGTTTCGTGTCGAAAATGGTCTCATAAAATTTTGTTGCCCTGGCGATGTCGCTTACAGAGATTTCAAACCAGTTGATTGCATTTGCGTTCTTGTCCATGATGTTTGTTTTTTAGTTGTTTTAAAATTTAGATTAAGTGAATGATCAATAGAAAAAGGTTTCTGATATTATTTTACCGTCTTTTACTTCATACATAGAAAGTTCTTCAAGCACTTGCCTGCCCATACCTTTCATTGTGGCATCAATCGTTGTCGGCACACAAAAGAAGCGGCCATTAACTACCGGGTCGCTATACGTAACGCCGTGACGCTCCTCGATCATGCTGGCAAACATTTTGCCTTTTTCGAATACCGCTTGCTTACCCTTAGTCAACGGCATCGGTGAATGCGCAGGCTCGGTGCAAACTATATTGTCGTCATACAATTCCTCTTGGGCTTCGAATATCTGGCCCTTGCGGCAGAGTTCTACTAACCGGTTTGCAACTTCTTGTGTTGTCATGGTGTTTTGTTTTTTATGGTGAATTGAAATTAAATTTTAATCACTCAGCCCGGAATTAAGTAATTGTGAATAATCGCTGTTCCCTAATTCCAATGCACACCTAGTGTCATTAAACGACAACGGCGGCGTGTAAATACGCCAATCTGAGGGGGTGATCGCGACAACTATTTGGCGTAAGTTTGCAATATAAAACCGGATAACATGAAACATGTTTCGATCATAGTACCGCAGGGAGATAGTATCCTCAGCAGCATCATTGGCCCGTTCAAAGCCATGAATGCTGCGAATGATTACTTGCAGAAGACCGGCCGTGGGCCGATCTTCGACATACATCTTATTGGGCTCAGTAATGAAACCAAACTATATGGCGGTCTCTTCTCCGTTCACCCCGACACCATGATGCATGATGTCAAAAAAACAGATCTTATCATTATCCCGGCATTGAACCCCAGGTCGCTTTCCGTAAATACAGATTTCGTCCCCTGGATCACAGATCAGTACAAGCGTGGCGCCGAAGTTGCAAGCCTTTGCGTGGGCGCGTTCCTGCTGGCCTCAACCGGTCTGATAAAAGGTAAGGCGTGCACCACGCACTGGATGGCTGCCGACGCCTTCCGGGAGATGTTTCCGGATGTAAAATTGGTCCCGGAGAAAATAATAATAGATGACAATGGCATTTACTCGAGCGGCGGCGCCTACTCGTTCATCAACCTCGTGCTTCACCTTATAGAGAAATACAGTGGTCGTGATGTTGCGGTGTTCGTATCTAAAGTACTCGAAGTGGAGATAGAGCGAAAGAGCCAATCGCCATTCACTATTTTTATGGGCCAGAAAGAGCATGAGGACGATCCTATAAAGAAGGCGCAGGAGTACATTGAGAGCAATGTGGCCGAAAAAATATCGGTTGACTACCTGGCAGGGATGTCTCTGATCAGCAGGCGAAACTTCGAAAGGCGCTTCAAAAAGGCTACCGCTAACACGCCCGTCGAATACCTGCAGCGTGTGAAAATTGAAGCCGCCCAAAAAAGCCTCGAATCAGGCAGGGAGAACATAAGCGAGATAATGTATGCGGTTGGCTACTCCGACAGCAAGGCCTTCCGCACTACCTTTAAAAAGATTACCGGCCTTTCGCCGTTAGACTACCGGAAGAAGTATAGCAGGGAAATGGTGAGCTAAATGGAGCTCCGTAATAATCGTTTTTAAAATGGAATAGATAC
>CAINOM010000148.1 GCA_903851455.1 uncultured Bacteroidota bacterium
CATTTTATCGGGCTATCTTGTGCATTCACAAAAACCAAAACAATGGCAACAATTATTTTAAATCACAGAGTTAGTGATTACAATTCGTGGAAAGCGCTTTATGATTTAGATCTTCCAAGAAGAGCAACCGCAGGACTGACTGAATTAGCAATAGGTCAAAAAGAAGGAGAGCCTGGAAATGTATTTGTTATTTGGCATGCAAAGGATGCAAGTATCGTTCAAAAGATGATGAGCGACCCCGAATTGCAACAAAGAATGAAGGAAGGTGGTGTTATAAGCGCACCTGAGGTTACGATTCTGAATTAGTTTAATTAAACTAAAATATAAAAGGAGTTGCAATATTGCAGCTCCTTTTCCCAGTTACGGTACACAATGCTGTACTTGTTTTGCAGCGATACCACCTCCACAAACTCCTTTGCCTTCTCCATATCCCCAACACCCACTTCCGAAAGACCAATATGCTTTATCAGCCCCTCCTTTTGTGCCTGCTGCAAAAAGCGCAATGTCGTTTCAAACGGCACCTTTGGGTCTATTCTGTGTAACTGGTAGAGGTCTATTCGGTCCAGCTTCAACCGCTTCATGCTGCCCTCCAGTGCCTGTTTTAAATGATCCGGATGGCTGTTTATATGCCATTCGCCCGGACCGGTGCGCATGAAGCCGCCCTTGGTGGCGATCACCATTCCAGCCGGGTATGGGTACAACGCCTCCGCTATAAGCTCTTCAGATACGTTTGGCCCATAGCTATCTGCTGTATCTATAAAGTTTACACCAAGGCCTGGCAGGCTTTGCAGCACTTTTATTGCTTCGTCTCTATGCTCCGGTTGACCCCAAATGCCTTTGCCCGTTATGCGCATCGCGCCATATCCCCTGCGGTTTACAACGAGGTCACCACCTAGCTTAAAAGTCTTATTTTCTGCGTTGTTCATAATGATCGTTTTGAAAAACTATCTAAAAAAATGCGGCACAAACCTGCTCGTATTACCTGTGATCAGCCCGCTATACCCGCGCTGCATGTACATGAAGCTTTTGTTCCTTTCTAATGGCCTTATCTGTTGCAAGCTCATGCAAAGTTTCCATTTCGGCAACCCGGTACCAATCCGAAGCTGGTATTGTGTTTTGAGAATGCAATTCCAGCCGCACCATAATGTGCTTCGGCGGCTTACGATGGTTATTCAGGTATTGGCTGAGCTCTGATGGCAGTATATCTATTTCCGCAGCAAATTCACTGCTCCGCTTGTCTATACATTGCAGGTATTGCCTTAAAAAAAAACCGAAATTCTTTTGTTTGTCGTAACGAATTCCTTTTAAATAATCTTCCATTTGGAACTTCAATTGCAGCAAACGTGCTTGCTTTTTAAATTCCGGGGTTATTTCACTTCGCCTTTTCGCAAGCACTGCATTTAACTCTGCATCTGCTTCCTGTTGCTGTTTTTTAGTAAGTCGTACAGGGAATACAAAACTTTCAGCTAGTTCTTCCAGGCTGTATTGCTCAAATAACTTTTCTATTTGCTTCTTACTCATAACCATATTTTTTTAGCAGACGATGTAGTTTGTTTTCGTATAGAAATAATTGCCACCCGGTTGACTCAAACCCATATTCTGTTACATAATGATGTATTAACGCCGTCTTGGGAATTAAGGATACCGCAGCAAGCGATTCGTATCTTTTCAAAGCCGCCAAACAAGCGAATGCAATAAGATTTCCTGCAACTCTGCCCATTTTTTTATGTTTCCCCAAATTCTCGGCAGACAACGCAATAAGCCGGATTTGAATTCTGTATTCTTTATCATAGTATTGCAACGATATCAACCCCAAAATGTCTTCTAACCCTATTAATTTAATCTTATAAACATCATATTGCTTTTCGGCTTTCCAATCAAACGAATACTTCTTCTTAGTCATGCGTTTGTAGTCAGCTTCCGCCACAGGAACAATTTCACAAAGTAGTTTTTTGTTGCTGGAAAGCTCCGTCAAAAACATAACCAAAACTACTAAAAGTTTACATTATTTGCAAACATTTTTATCTGAAAAAATGCGGCACAAACCTGCTCGTATTGCCCGTGATCAGCCCGTCAGACTCCCGTATCCCCATGCCCGCGGGCACACCGCCTATCAGCCAGCTGCCTATTACCGGGTGCTTGCCGTCGAATGTGGGCAGTTCGGCATAATCCTGTATCACAAAGCCCTCTTCGCCGTATTCACCACCGGTTTGCTCTGCAACCACTCCATTCTTCACGATCTTCACATTAGCGCCTTCGCGCGAGTATACAGGCTTCTGCACATATTGCCCCGGCTGGTACACCACCTCAGTAGACCTATAGGTGGCAGGCAATATATACTTACAATCAGGGAATAGTTCGTGCAGGTACACCAGCAGCATTTTGTTGCTCCATAGCGCCTTGTAGGCCGGTTCTATCCAAAGAGTGCTTTCCCTGGTGGCAGGCAGGTACTTGCCAAATTCCTCGTGAAATAACCACTCATAAGGATAAAGCTTGAAGATATTACCTATGGGCGTCCCGTCGGTTTTATAGAACTCGTTACGATCGTCCATCCCTATCTCACCCATATACAGGAAGTCGGTTTTAATACCCGCCTGGTCTGCAATATCCTGCATATACTTGGTCGTCATCAGGTCCTCAATATTGTCGCTGGCACAGGCGAACGTCAACACTTTTGGATCATAAAAATAAGGGGCGCATACTTTCATATGAGCCATCAGTTTTTCATGTATCGAGTTGAACTGGTCCATGCTGCTGTCATAGTCCTGCAGCCAGTACCATTGTATCACACTTGCTTCCAGCAGTGAGGTAGGAGTGTCCGCATTAAACTCCAGCAGCTTTATATCGCCGTTGTTAAACGCCAGGTCCATGCGGCCATAAAAGCTGGGCATGTCCTCGTTCCACGACCACTTTATGAGGTCCACATATTCACGAGGTATAAAGAACTTGTCCCACAAGTCATTCTTGATCACATGGTCCACGACAGCAAGACACTTCTCAAAAATATCGGCTGTTGCCGCTTCTATCTGGTCTACCTCGGCTGCCGTGAATTCATAGGCCGCCGTTTCGGTGTAGTACGATTCGTTTTTATAAAACAGGAAGCCTTGTTCCTTTACTTTTTCTTCCCAGTCTTTCCTGGGCGTTATCGTTAGTCTTTTCAATGGAAAAAAGTTAAGTGGTGATCATTATTCTCCCCCCGATGATCCATGTGCAGAGCTACCAAACCCTCCTGACCTGATACTGCCGGATGCAGCCCTGGAAGAGAATGACCCGCTGGATATCTCACCGGATGAAGCAGGAGCATAAACACCGGGACTGATCATATTGTTGCGCTGCAGCGGGTACCAGCCACCACCATAGTAGCGGTAGTAGTGATAGCCACCATTGCGGTAAACTGCAGTGTCATGTGTGCGCCCGCTGGCATCTTTACCATCGGTCCATTCTTCTTTTCGGTTGCCGCAGGAAGAGATAGCGGCCAGCAGCACCGCCGATAGAATAATGTTTTGTGATTTTTTCATTTCCCTGTAGAAAGTAGCATCGTAAGAAAAAAAATACTAAATTTAGAGACCCCGCGTTATTAAAAAACGGCGCTGGCATAAAATTTGAGTATAAAATTAATATAAAGCGCGGAGGATAAAACAAAAAAGCCCATACCGATGAAAAAGATATTGTTTTTGCTGCTCGTGTTTTTACTGCCCATCGGCCCGTTATCTTTTGCAAAGGACCGCACCGATAACCTGATCTCATTGATCACGCTGTCGCGCGAAACCGCCACCCGGGAGAAAATAACGGCGATGCTGGGCGCGCCTGGTAAGATCGAGGAAACAAAGAAAAAGATATGGTGGCATTACCAGAGAGACAACACCACACTTGTCATATGCTGGAACAAGAAAACTGCACTTTTTGAGAATTTCTCATTCACCAGCAAGCCTGCAGAGAAATCAACGTTCGATAGCCGCATTTCTGCCAAGCTTCATTCAGGTAGCACAAGTATTCAGCAAGCCATCACCTTGCTTGGAACGCCGATAGATATGAAAATTAAGGAAGCGACCCAGGAGATGCACTATGCTTACCAGAACAGCGTGCTCCGCCTGTTTTTCCGCGACCGCGTATTGGTTGACTACACCCTGCTGGGCGCTACTGGAAAATAACTAAATCAACTCCACGCAGCCTACTCTTTCACAAACTTTCGCACCTCAGAGTTGTTAACCTTAACGAAGTATAACCCAGACGGCAGCGCCGCTAAATCCACCTGCACCAGTTTGCAGTTAGCGGTTAGCAATTGGCTATAAATGGTTTGTCCAATCACATCGGTAAATGATATTGTGTTTATGTTGTCAGAAGCTGAGACGGTGAGTAG
>CAINOM010000149.1 GCA_903851455.1 uncultured Bacteroidota bacterium
GTCTTTCTGAATGATCTCATAAATAAAGTAACAGGCGTAAAATGAGAAGGCATAAATTATCCTCGGCGTAGTAAGTATGGCGCCAGCCAGCAGTACTCCTGTGGCCAATGCCCACAAAACGCCCCTGGCACGCTCGCTGCCGGGGATCTTTACAAATGACAGGTAAGAAAGAAAAAAGAAAAATAAGGTAACAAAGTCCATCCTGCCCGAGTGGAGGAACTGGTTGAAATTAGGCTCCAGTGCTATGAGCATCAGCGCCACAACCGTGGCGCCATCTGTGAATTTCAGGTGCCTGCAGATCTTATAGATGAGGAATAGGTCAACAAACCCAAAGAGTAAGCCTGTTAGTCTGAAGTTGAATATGCCGAACCCAAGCAATTTCAGCAGGGCGGCCTGCATCACAAAATAGACCGGGCCATAATCCAGCTTTTGCTGCGGCAGCACTATGATACGTGCCTCTTCAAAGAAAGTATGGTGCTTCAGATAGGAGTTAGTGATACTCGCAAAAGAGACCTCGTCGAACCAGGGCAGCGGTGAGTAGATCAGCGTCGCAAAGTGATAAATAACGTATATCAACGATGCGATCAGCAGAAGTATTTTGTACTTTTTACTCATATGGAAAACCCAACACTATTGAACAACTATTAGCGCGTTAAAGATAACGGAAATTTGCTCCGCGCCACTATCCGTATATCTTGAATGAAGTTCTCCTCAGCTCCATTTTTGAGTATGGGTTCACCACCATAGGTATTTTCTCCGTGCGGGTCTCACTGGTATCCAGCCCGAAAGATTTGTCATCAGACAGGGAAAGATGCTTAAGGAAGAAATAACTGTTGAGCAGGAAGCCCTCACTCGCACTAAATTCGTTATCTGAAGAAAGGAAGGTTTCCAGTATTACAAATACAAAATCAGCTGCAAGGTTGTGCTTGGCCAGCATCGGGTACGGGTTGGCGAGCTCCAGTTCTTTATTGGCCACCATTTCTATGGCTACTTTCCGCATCATCAGGTTGATGCGTGGCTGCACACGGAACCCGAGCCTGAACTCTACACGTATCACCTTATCCTTCTTGAGCTCTTCCACGGTATATTCCATGGTATAAGGCTCATCCGTTCGCTCCACATGCACAAACCAATATATATCGGCCCGCTTCGGCTTCCGGCTGAAAATGGAATAAATAATGCGGTCTTCGATCTGGTAAGTATTATTTGCCTTGGTAAGAAAAATCGCGTGAGTGGCAAATTTGGTCACGCTTTCATCCTTGCTCAGATCTTCCAGCAATGGCAGGTATTCTTTGATATTCCCGAAGCTCAGGAAACGGTTGGTGATCTTACGCGCCCGGTACCAAACATACATGGTGAAGATGAGGCCTACTTCAAACACTAGGAAGAACAATCTTTTTAAGATCTTGACAGCATTGGTAATAAAGAAGGAGGACTCTACGGTGATAAATACACACATGATCACAACGATCAGCCACAAAGGCCAGTGCTTCACATAGCGCATGAAATAATAAACAAGCACAGTGGTCATGAGCATGGCAATGGTGATAGAAAAACCATAAGCCGCAGTCATATTTTCCGATGTCTTGAAATAAAGCACTACCAGTATGCAGCCTATGCAAAGTATCCAGTTGATGCTGGGTATGTATATCTGCCCGCGTACTGTGGTAGGGTATTTCACACGTACCTTAGGCCAGAAGTTAAGGCTGATGGCCTCGCTGATAAGCGTAAACGAACCACTGATGAGCGCCTGGCTGGCAATGATCGTAGCAGCAGTTGCCAGTAGCGTACACGGCAGCAGGTAGCCGTGTGGCACGATCGCGAAGAACGGGTTCACATCGCCAAGATTCTCTTTGTGCTGCAGCAATACCCAGGCGCCCTGTCCCAGGTAGTTAAGTACCAGCGTCGTCTTTACGAATATCCAGCTTACCTGTATGTTGCGACGGCCACAATGCCCCAGGTCGGAATAGAGCGCCTCGGCTCCTGTTGTGCAGAGGAACACAGCGCCAAGCAACCAGAAGCCCTTAGGATGTATGGTCAGCAATTTGATACCATATACGGGACTTAGTGCTTTGAATATCTGAGGATAATGCATGATCTGGTTCAAGCCGAGTGATCCAAGCATCAGGAACCATACAAACATTATAGGCCCGAACGACCAACCCACTACTTTAGCACCAAACCGCTGGAAAACGAAGAGCAGCACTAAGATCGTCAGCACAAGGCCCATCACCAGTGAATTGCCGGGGATGATCATGCCTTCGAGCCCCTTCACGCCGTTCAGGCCTTCTATTGCTGAAGTGACAGATATAGGCGGCGTAATGATACCATCGGCCAGCAATGTTCCTGCACCTATCATGGCCGGGAACATCAGTTTCTTACCGTACCGGCGCACAAGGGCATAAAGAGAAAATATGCCACCCTCACCTTTATTATCTGCCTGCAGCGTTATAAGAATGTACTTAAAAGTGGTCTGGAGTGTAAGCGTCCAGAAAACGCACGAGATAGCACCCAGCACCAGCTCTTCTGTTGCTTGTCCGCCTTCTTTGAGTATGGTTTGAAATGTGTAAAGGGGGGAAGTACCTATGTCACCGAAAATGATCCCTAATGTAATTAAAAGCCCTGCGAAAGAAACTTTTTTAATATGGCCTGCGTCCATTTACGGTCCAGCTTTATTTTTGGATGCGCAAAGTTATGCCACGACAATGTCATAAAAAACTTTATTCTTTAATGAAAATAAATATTTTTAAGCTGTCCGGCATCTACTCTACGTAAGCTATCCCGAATTTCTTGTAGGTTTTGGTGCTCTTATATGCCGGCTCCATAATATCTGTGCTGTTTTGCGGGCTATGCCTGCTGCCACCGCCACCACGATACATACCGCCTCCCATGCCCATACCCATGCCGCCCATACCTACCCCAATACCGGGCCTGAACCCGCCTCCGCCGCCATGGTTTCCACCGCCACCCGACTGCCCGGGTGGACGCTTCATGGCTGTGGTCTCAAAACATACCGTAAGAGCCTTCCCTTTATCTGGCCGGGACACCTGCGGTTTAAAATAGAATGATTTGAACGGCACTTTCGCTTCCCATACCAGTTCATTATCGGCGTCGAGACCCATCCGCACCACAATACCGCAGGAATCCGTCTCCATGATCGGGAACTGCAGGTTGCAGCTCTTAAAGCCCTGCAGCGAATATTCCTTTGCATCGCCCATCGCTGCTCTTACCTTGTCTTCAATATCCATCCGCCGCTTTTGCGTAGCATCACTGCCCAATCCCAGTTGGCCCTGCCCTGCCGCCGGTGCCGCCTTTTGCCTGGGCGCACGCTCTTCTTTCTGGCCATTATTTACCGGTATCGGGAAATTGATCGCGGTAACCTCTTCCTTTCCCCCAGTCCTGTCTATCCATACAGTAAGCCCTTCGCGCAGTATCTTAAGCTGTGTAGCAGGGTCGCCCGTCTCTACGGTAATATAAAGATTCTCTTTATCGTTGGATATAGCGTACCCGAGTTGCGCTTTCTCGTCATACTCCGGGTAGGGAGATGGCCAGTCTTTATTATCACCATCCACAACTATGGGCTGCACCTGCCAGTTGCCCGGCAACCTTGTTGATTTTGAATGACGGGAGCTGCTGCATGATACGACCGTAAACACCACGCTTAAACAGATCACACCGGAGAAAACAAACTTTTGCATTGAGATGAATTATTGTATATGCGAAGATAATACCCGCAAACCGGCGTTAGACCAATAAAAAAAGATAAAGTTTAAAAACTTACCGAAAGAACAGCTTGTTAGATGATACAATGTTATTTTTGCAACCAATAATAAATATATTTTCAATTATGAACGCAGGCAAACTGATCAAACGTTTTTTTATAGCCATTGGTGTCATTATAGGGCTGTTCCTTTTAACCGCCATCCTGGTGCCCATATTTTTCAAAGACAAGATCATGGCCCTCGTGAAAAAGGAACTCAATGAGCAGCTCGATGCCACCACCGACTTCAAAGATGTCAGCTTGTCGCTGTTCCATAATTTCCCGCACCTGTCTGTGAGCATCGAGAACCTGAGCATTGTGGGTAAGGAGTCATTCAAAAATGACACCCTTGTATCCGCAAAAAGCATAGATATATCGCTCGACCTCATGAAAGCGATCAGTGGCACTTATGATATATTGAATATCGGCCTCGTTACACCACGCATACATGCTATTGTGCACAGTGATGGCCAGGCCAACTGGAATATCACCAAGCCTACGCCACCCACAGCACCCTCGGCTCCAAGCAAGCCTTTTTCTATGAAGCCGCGCAAATACTCTATTGAGAATGCTTACATAGAATATAACGACGAGCAGGGCAAGATGCACATGATCATAGAGAACCTGGACCACAAAGGCTCGGGCGACTTCTCCAGCGATGCCTTTACACTGGCTACTACAACCTCGATCGAAGCGATGACCTTTATAGATGGTAACA
>CAINOM010000150.1 GCA_903851455.1 uncultured Bacteroidota bacterium
GCTGAATGTACTGTCTTCCAGGTCCCGCAGCTCTTCCATAAGAGATACCGCTTCCTTGTAATTTCCCAGTATTTTATCGTTTTCAACAAGGTTGCCATATATCTCCTCGAGCAATGATCTTTGGCCTATCTTTTTTGCGGTGATCAATGCATCTTTCAGTTCCTCGTTTGCTTTCGCAGGGGAGCTCAACGCAACAACCGCAGACCTGTTGACTATAATACGGGTATGTTCTTCCGGCAGGTTTTTGTCCTTTGTGATTTGAAGCGCTTCATCAAAGTAGTGAAGTGATTTTTCGTAATCGCGCAGGTTCTGGTAAACAATGCCCAGGTTGATGAGCGTCAATATCCGCACACCGGTGAACTTTGGTTTTTCGCTGGCTGCCAGCGCTTTCTGAAAATACTCAAGCGATTTATTAAAGTCGCCCTTTTTGCCATATACTATCCCGATATTATTAAGCAGGAAGATCGAGTTGGCAACCATCGGGGAGTCTGAGGCCAGCGCAGACGCCTTGTTATAAAATTCAAGCCCTTTGTCCAGGTTATTATTGAGTTCATTTATTACACCAAGTTTCAGATAGGTACCTATCAGGCCCTTTCGGCTATTCGCTTCTTCAAAGATCTTGAGTGCGGTCATGAAGTGCCGGGTAGCATCGCTAAAGTGTCCTGTTTTGCCATCTAAAACCCCTAGTGCGTTATTTGTACTTGCTATACCGCCCTTATCTTTAAGTTCCTCGAATATTTTCAGCGCGTCATTTAGCTTTTTGCGGGCAAATTCCATTCGTCCCTGGTCGGCATCTTCGGTTCCCAGCAGCGTAGTCATGGCCGCAATGCCGACTTTATCATTTTTGGCAGTAAATAGTTTCAGCCCTTCAGCAATGTAAAAAAGCGCCGAATCCGGATTGGAATACTCGTAATGTTCAAAAATATCGTGGTAGGCGCTCAACAAGGAGGAGTCAGCTTTTGCGCTCCGTAACTTCGCAATTAATTCCGAAACGTTGTCTTGCGCATAAAGATTGGAGCAGGTACCAGCCAATAAAATGAAGGCAATAATAAGCCGCACGCGCCTGAAAAGCGATATGTTAAATATTAACGTCAAAGTGCTCGGTCGATTTTCGAAGGTCGCAAGATAAGCGATTTTGCCCGTTTATTACGTTTTGCACAATTGTTTAATTTCGATTACCTTTTCTGAAAATTGACAAATGAAATACACCTTGCTCGCAATAATTCCTTTGCTGATCATTTTTAGCTCCTGTAAACAAAAGCACAATGAGAGTGAAGAACACCTGATAAAAGGTAATGACTATGTACTGAATGATGACCTGGACAATGCGCTTAAGGAATACCAGGTGGCGCTGCGGATAGATACGGCTAACTGGCGTGCGAGTTATGAATTGGGTGGTGTTTATGAATTGCAGGGTGATTTTACGAATGCACTATTTTATTTCAACAGGGCAGTACAGCTCAATCCTAAATTCACGCTCGGATACTATAACAAGGCCAACCTGGAAGAAACCATGGGAGATGAAAAAGCGAGCATGAAAGATCTGAAGACCGCTGTTAGTAACCATAAGAATTTTTTCCTGGCGCAGATAGCTGTGGGTCGTAAAGAATTTTCCGCCGGGCACGTTAAAGAGGCTATTGGCGCACTTGACGAAGCAATAAAGGTACGGCAGGATTTTTATCTTCCGTACAGCATGAGAGGATCGTTTAAGTTCCAGACAGGCGATGTGGCCGGCGCAATAGAAGATTTCAATATGGAGATAAAAACATTGCCGGACCACGCCATGGGGTATGTGAACAGAGGTGTGGCTCACGGTGAGCTCAAAGACTACCATACTGCTATCGCCGACCTGGATACTGCGATCAGGCTGGATCCCAAGTGGTCGCAGGCATATATATACCGTGGTCAGTTTCTAGCCAATGTGAACAGCAAAGACAGTGCATGCGCCGACTTTAATATGGCGCAGGCCCAGCACAATCCCCAGGCCGATGGCTATCTGAAAAAGTATTGCGGTAAGTGATCGTGGGCAGTTTGCAGTTTCCAGTTTACAGTTGATGGACGAAGCACGATAATCAGTCTACAGTTTACGGTTCGCCGTTTTCAGTTGATAGGCGAAACTGGAACCACGAACTCAATAAAAGTGTAAACCGGGAATTGTAAACTGGAAACTGCCAACTAATTCACGAGCGCCCATGAAAAGCCGAACCTGATCAGCGCATCGGGGGCGGCGTAAACAGGAATGAAATTGCCGGAAAGGCCTGTAGAAATATTCTGGAAATTCGTTACCGGGGTGCCAACATAAAGAATGGTATTGCGTGTAAAAATCTCCTGCAGCTGATCGCCCATTACGAATGCGCGGAACCGCTTGATGCGAAAATTCAGGAACACAGACGCTACAGGTGCATTTGCAACATACGTGCTGTTCTGGTAGAAAAAGCGGTTCAACAATGCATCATAACCAGCGGGGTGGTAAGCTGTGGTGTAGCGCACTTCTATACCTGCAGTTATTTTCAATGCTTTTTTGAACATGGCGCGCTCATAACTAAACTGGTGGCGGCCCATGACGTCGGGCACATTTACCGGGGCATTTGAAGGTACCTGCTGATAGACCAGCTCATTGTCGAGGAAGAAATCTCCTATCCTGAACACCTTGCGGATCCAGGCCTGGTTCAGCGTAAAAGGTATGGTGTACTGCGCCGGTTTCTCGCTATTGTTTATATAGATATAGTTACCGATCACATAGCTACGTACCCCACCGGAGAGGCGCCACTTGGATATGGCAAGTGTAGCATAGAGCTGAGAAACGCTTTCGTCGCTGAATGAGAAGAACTGCTTGGTGAACTGGTTCTCATAGTTGGTGTAGCTATAAGGTGCACTATTCACCTGCTCGCGAAAACCAGCCACAAAACTGGTACTTGCAAACTCTTTGCCGATCAGCACATTGAGGAGGAAATTTCCGGCGTCCTGCCCGGTGAAAAAGAATTTGGCATTGGCGCCATACTCCCATTCACGGGGATGCAGCGCTTCTTTTTTCAGCTCGCCCTCCAGGTAATTGCTTACGATACTGCTTTTGTCCATTCCCAGCGAATATACCTGCTTAGGGAGGCTGTCATGAATAAGATTCGAGACCGGCAGGGAGGTGAACTGATCATAACGGTTGCCTATACCAGCGCTGAATTTCAGTTCATGCCCTTCTTTTCCTATAAAGCCGTTCAGCAATAGCTTATTGTCTATCCAGAACCACTTTTGCTGCGTGAGCACAGAGTCAGAACCAGTCAGGTAGTAGCCGCTGCCGTTGTTTACAAAACTTTGAGTGAACAATGTGGTATACCGCACAGAATCGGGAGACAGGTCTTTATAAACGTGCTTTTCGGTGCTCAGCTCCATTTTGTGGGTGATACTGAAACGCGGTACCAGCTTGTAGCTGTACTGTGTGGAGTCTGAGTTGTAGCTGGTATCCGTTCTGCCCCAGGTGTAGCTGTGCTGCAGCAGTACCGTAAAGTCGCGCTGTGTGTTTGAAACAGGGGAGCGTGTGATGCTGTACTCATCGTTGTTGTAGGCAACGTCAAGTGTTCTGCGATCGTTGTAAACCTGGCTCAGCAATTCATCGGCTATTACCAGTCCTCCATTTTCATCGTGCTGCTCTTTATTGTACACCATGGCGGCATACAAGTTATAGTGCTTGTCCAGGCTTTTATAATTAGTGCTGAAATAGGCATTGTCATGGTTGTTGCGCTCCACTTTGTAAAATCCCGGCGAATTCGTTTTGTGGTATTCTACTGCGAAATTCCAGTTGGGCTTTATGGCC
>CAINOM010000151.1 GCA_903851455.1 uncultured Bacteroidota bacterium
ATCTCTTCCTGCCCGCAAATATATCCGCGCAAAAACGCTATGAAACTGACAGAAATCATGCCGATACCTGCCGAAGATCATAAATAGGCTTTAATACGCTAATTACGTTTGCATGTAAAATACGAACACATGCCAATATATCATAGCCTCGGAGTAATTCCTGATAAACGTCACATTGTGAGCCGACAGCCTGGAGGAAAACTATACCAGGAAGAGCTTGTGGGTACCCAGGGCTTTGCAGGATTGTCTTCACTTGTATACCACCTGCACGCACCTACCCAGGTAAAGCAAAAAGGCAAGCCATACTCAGTAAAGCCGGTGATCGCCATTGATAACGGGCTGAACGCTATGAGTTTTAACGGGTTTGATGTAAAACCCCAGGCTGATTATCTCAAAAGCAGATCGGTACTCTTCGTTAACGCAACGCTGCAGATCGGCCTCGCAGCTCCAACAACTTCCACCGAATACTTTTATAAAAATGCGGATGCAGACGAACTATTGTTTGTGCACAAGGGCAGCGGAGTACTCCACAGCATGTTCGGCTCCATTACGTTCGGGTACGGCGACTACCTGGTGATACCACGTGGCACTGTGTACCAGATAGAGTTTACCACTACCGAAAATAAGCTGCTTTTCGTAGAATCCACCGACCCGATCTTCACACCCCGCCGCTATCGCAACGACTTCGGGCAGCTACTGGAGCATTCACCTTTCTGCGAAAGAGATATTAAACGGCCGGAAAATCTCCGCACCATTGATGAGCAAGGAGAATTTGACATCTACATAAAGAAAAAAGGCATGATGTTCCCTTATGTGTATGCGAACCATCCTTTTGACGTAGCCGGGTGGGATGGGTATCTGTATCCTTACAAATTTTCGATCTTCAATTTCGAACCACTTACCGGCCGCATACATATGCCGCCGCCCATACACCAGACATTCGAGAGCCAGAATTTCGTGGTGTGCTCGTTTGTGCCGCGCCTGTACGATTATCATCCGCTGGCAATTCCGGCGCCCTATCACCACAGCAATATAGACAGCGACGAGATACTGTACTATGTGGACGGGGACTTCATGAGCCGTAACAATATCAAGGCCGGTCAACTGACGCTGCATCCCGGCGGTATTCCACACGGACCGCATCCGGGGGCCATTGAGCGGAGCATTGGCCAGAAAGAAACCAAGGAGTTCGCAGTGATGATCGATCCTTTTCACCCGATGATGATCACCGAAGAAGCGTTAAAAATCGAAGTGAAAGACTATTATAAATCGTGGCTAACCGAATAACAACATATCATGAGCAATCTGAAAGAAGTAACAAACTACAATTACGGGATCGAAAAGATTTTCGCCAGTGCCGCTGATTTCCTGCCTATCAATGGTACCGATTACGTAGAGCTGTATGTTGGCAACGCCAAGCAGGCCGCACACTACTACAAGACGGCACTCGGCTTCCAGTCGCTCGCATATGCAGGCCTGGAAACCGGTGTAAAGGACAGAACCTCGTATGTGCTGCAGCAAGACAAAATAAGGCTGGTGCTCACCACCCCGCTTACAGACGACAGCGAAGTTGCCGAGCATGTAAAAAAGCACGGAGACGGTGTAAAGGTTATAGCACTATGGGTGGACGACGCAAGAGCAGCCTTCAGGGAAACTACTTCGCGCGGGGCGAAAATATATTTTGAACCCATTACAGAGACAGATAAATCCGGCGAGGTGGTACGGGCCGGCATACACACCTACGGTGACACTGTTCACATTTTCGTGGAGCGAAAAAACTATAGTGGCGCATTCCTGCCGGGTTATGAACCCTGGGTATCGGAATACAATCCAATACCTACCGGCCTAAAATATATTGACCACATGGTCGGCAACGTAGAATTGGGCGCAATGAATAAGTGGTCTAAGTTTTACGGAGACGTGATGGGTTTTGCCAACCTGGTGACTTTCGATGATAAGGACATATCAACAGAGTACACGGCCCTGATGAGCAAAGTGATGACCAACGGTAACGGACGAATAAAATTCCCGATCAATGAGCCCGCCCCGGGCCTGAAGAAATCCCAGGTAGAAGAATATCTCGATTTTTATAAAGGCGCCGGATGCCAGCATATTGCGGTAGCAACAGACGATATCGTTTTCACGATCTCAGAAATGAAAAAGCGAGGGATAGAATTCCTGTATGTGCCGGGCAAGTATTATGATACGGTATCTGACCGGGTAGGTGAGATCGCCGAAGATATGGAAACACTGAAAAGCCTGGGCATCATGGTAGACAGGGACGATGAGGGATACTTGCTGCAGATCTTCACTAAACCTGTGGAAGACCGCCCCACCCTGTTCTTTGAGATCATTCAGCGAAAAGGTGCAAGATCATTCGGCAAAGGAAACTTCCAGGCATTGTTCGAATCTATTGAGGCCGAGCAAGCCCGCAGGGGAACATTATAATTATCTCTCTAACCTAATATCAATAGCAATGGAACTTAAAGAAGATATAAACATTCAGAATGTTGCAATGAGCATCTTCGACCGAAAAATGGAAATGGACGAGCCCATTGAGCCAAAAGACCATATGCCAGACGGATACAGGAAACATCTCATCCGGCAGATGTCCCAGCATGCGCACTCTGAAGTGATCGGCATGCAGCCCGAAGGCAACTGGATAACGCGCGCACCCTCGTTGCGGGCAAAGCAAATATTACTGGCCAAGATCCAGGACGAATGCGGACATGGTCTTTACCTGTATAGCGCAACCGAGACACTTGGAATATCCCGGGCAGAAATGATTGCGCAACTGCATTCCGGCAAGGCAAAATACTCAAACATCTTCAACTACCCCGCCCTCAACTGGGCTGACGTGGGGGCCATAGGCTGGCTCGTGGATGGGGCCGCTATCGTGAACCAGGTTTCGCTGCAGCGCACCTCGTACGGCCCATACAGCCGCGCAATGGTGCGCATCTGCAAGGAAGAAAGTTTTCACCAGCGCCAGGGTTATGAGATCATGACGAAAATGATGCGTGGCACTAAGGAACAGCGGGAAATGGCCCAGGATGCCATGAACAGGTGGTGGTGGCCATCGCTGATGATGTTCGGACCGCACGACAGCGACTCCCCACATACAGGCGATGCATTTAAATGGAAAATAAAACGTCAGTCTAACGATGAGCTGCGTGCAAAATTCATCGACAAGACAGTGCAGCAGGCTGAGGTGATCGGCCTGACGGTACCTGATAAAGAACTTCGCTGGAACGAGGAAAAAAAACACTATGACCACGGCCCCATAAACTGGGCTGAGTTCTATAAAGTAATAGCAGGTTTCGGACCGTGCAACAACCAGCGCATGGAGCACCACAAAAAAATACACGCCGAGGGCGCCTGGGTACGCGAAGCGGCCGAGGCTCACCGCGCAAAACACCAAAGGCAATAAGTTAACTCATAAAAAACGAAGCAATGGCAACTGAAACAGAATTTCCGAAGTGGGAAGTATTCACGCAAATTAAACCGGGCGCTAACTATATACATGCGGGCATGATACACGCCACCGACAAAGAAATGGCGCTGCAAAACGCACGGGACACCTACACCCGCAGGGGCGAAGGAACCAGTATATGGGTGGTACCGTCCCATGCGATAGTCGCTTCCAACCCGGACGATAAAGAAATGTTTTTCGATCCGGCAAATGACAAAATATACCGCCTGCCCACATTTTATGTAATGCCTGAAGGGGCTAAAGCTATCTAAACACTTCATTTTATGACAGAACAACAAGCTTTGTACAAATACTGCACGCAATTGGGTGACAATGCGCTCATACAGTCTTACCGCCTGGCAGAATGGTGCAGCAGGGCGCCGATACTTGAAGAAGATCTTGCCCTCACCAATATGGCGCTGGATATGACCGGCCGCGCGCAGCTACTGCTTCAGTATGCCGGCCAGCTCGCAGGAAAGGGACAGACGGAGGACGACCTTGCCTATCGCAGGAGCGAGCCTGAATACAGTAATAGCCTGATCATGGAGTTGCCGGATGACGACTTCGCCTTTACGATGGTTCGGCAGCTGCTCACATCAACATTCGAGTACTTCCTATATTCAGCCCTCACCAGCAGCACCGACAAAACGGTAGCAGCCATAGCGGCGAAAGCAGTGAAGGAGGCCAAATATCATATGGCCCACACAACAGACTGGGTAATAAGACTGGGAGATGGCACCGATGAAAGCAGCAGGCGCACGCAACAGGCATTGAACAAGCTATGGCCATATACCGAAGAACTCTTTGAGACCGACGATGCACATAAAATGCTCCTTGCTGCGGGAATAGCCGCAGATGTCAATAAAATAAAAGCATCGTGGTCTGAACACATAAATGCAACGCGGACAGCGGCAAAAATCACAATGCCATCTGATGATTATCAGCACAGCGGTGGCACGAGGGGCATCCATACGGAATATCTAGGTCATATTTTATCGGAAATGCAATATCTGCAACGCGCTTATCCTGACGCAAAATGGTAAAGACAAATCATACAAGATCAGAAATATTCAAGCTATTATCCGCAATTCCTGACCCGGAAATACCTGTTGTGAACATACAGGAGATGGGGATGCTCAGGGATGTGATCATTTCAGAAGAAGGCTACAACGTGCTGCTTACGCCAACCTACACAGGCTGCCCCGCTATGGCACAGATACAGCATGACATACTGGCTTTGTTAGCCAGCGAGCACATTGCGCCCGCTAAAGTGACATTGATATTAGAGCCGGCCTGGACAACAGACTGGATGAGCGAGCAGGCAAAAGAAAAACTGAAGAAGTACGGGATTGCACCGCCGCTGCACTCATCATGCAACCAGGGTGTTTTTGCAAATAACACGATCCATTGTCCGCTTTGCAATAGTGCAAACACCAGTTTGATAAGCAGATTTGGTTCCACACCCTGCAAATCACTATACCAATGTAACGACTGCAAAGAACCGTTCGAATATTTTAAGTGTCACTAAACACATTATATGTACATCAAACAACTTTATACCAACTGTCTTGCACAGGCCGTATATTATATAGAATCAGGAAAGGAAGCCGCGATAATTGATCCCTTGAGGAACCCGGAGCCGTACATAGCACTGGCAAAAGAGAGAGGTACGACCATAAAATATGTCCTGGAAACTCATTTTCATGCAGACTTCGTGTCCGGCCACATAGACCTTGCCAATAAAACGGGAGCTACCATAGTTTTTGGTCCGGGGGCAGAGCCGGGATATAAAGCCTACGTGGCAAAAGATGGCGACTGGCTCCGTATAGGAAATCTGCAAATGGAGGTGGTGCATACTCCCGGTCACACAATTGAATCCGCGTGTTTCCTCCTCTACAACGAGGCTGCGGAGCCATATGCGATATTCACTGGTGACACACTATTTGTCGGTGATGTGGGCAGGCCCGACCTATTGAGCGGTAATCTTCAAAAAGAAGAGCTTGCTTCACTTATGTTTGACTCCCTGCAGAAAAAAATAAAAGTGCTGCCTAACGATGTGATCGTATACCCTGGCCACGGGGCGGGCTCCGCTTGTGGCAAAAACATCGGCACCGAATCCCAGTCCACCATCGGGAGCGAAAAACTGAATAACTACGCCTTAAAAATATCAGACAGAGAAGAGTTCATCAGGGCCGTGACATCAGACCTCCCGGCTATACCAGGCTACTTTTTTAAAGACGCGCAGCTAAATAAAACCGGATCCGGTTTGTTCGACGAAGTGATTACAAAAGGCCTTCGGGGATTGTCGACCGACCAGTTCGCCACGCTACAACAAAATGGCTCCATAATTCTGGATACAAGAGAACCATCAGAATTTGCGAATGCATTTATAAAGGACTCGATCAATATTGGTCTGAACGGTGATTTTGCAGTATGGGCCGGTACCTTTATTCCGCCCAATGCATCGATCCTGCTCATAACCCTACCATCCAGGGAAAAAGAGGCTGTAGAAAGACTCGCCAGGATAGGCTACGACAATATTGAAGGCTACCTGGACGGAGGATGGGACAAATGGGTAGCGGAAGACTTGCCCTTCGAGATCATCATAAAATTCACCTCCCAGGAGCTCGCACTATTGTTAAAAATAGGCGGATATGAGCTTCTTGACGTTCGCAACCGGAAAGAAGTATCTAAAGACCGCATAACTGGCTCCACTCATATTCCGCTAAATCAATTGCCGGAGAAATACACTTCGCTGAACAAAAACAGCAAGTGGCTCATATATTGTGCAGGCGGTTACCGTTCTATGATAGCGGCATCGTTTCTCAGGTCCAAGGGGTTCAACTTCGTCACAAGCGTAGAAGGAGGCATAAACCTGGTACGGGAAAAATCGCCGGAACTTGTGGAGTTTGGCTTGGAAACCGAATAACACCTCTGCGCGTGTAACAAACAGGCAGTAAAGCCCGGTTGCGCCAAATGATATGATATAAATAAATTTACATCTAGGGTACGTTACCTGATTTTAATCATTTTTTGGCGGTATGCGCCCATATATCTTTGTGAAAATTGCTGATAGTATGGCTACACGAAAATATGATGAATACAGGGACAAAGCTTTGAAACCTTTCGTGGAAGAGTTGCAGAACGACTATTATAACGCTATTGAAAACCAATGCGCGGCAACGCGCAGACAGGTGAATAAAATAAAAAAGCTAGGCGTATCAGATTCTTCGATGCAATACGTCCTGCTATGCGACGAAATCATATCAGAAACAGAACAGCATATCAAAAACAGGAAGGGTATCTACATTCCATACGTGCACAGCCTTGCAGAAAAAGCCAGGGACAACCACAATTGCAGCAATTGTAGC
>CAINOM010000152.1 GCA_903851455.1 uncultured Bacteroidota bacterium
CGCAAAGAAGGCGCAAATATTCATTTAATATTTATTTCATTGCGACCGCAAAAAATTACCCAAAGACACACAATATCCTTCGCGCCTTCTTTGCGCCTTGCTTTACGAACTTTGCGTTTACATTTTTTGCCTGCTTGTGACCTGATTTCATTGTTAAGGTACTAACGGATTATAACCTCCTGCGGGAACGATTCGTAATCACCCCACGCTCTCCTTCTCGCTCTCCGCTCTCTCCTTCGCTCTCCTAAACTCTCGGCTCTCCCGCATACAACAATTCCCCGCCACCTACACCGCCTTCCGGACCAATATCTATCACCCAGTCAGCACTATCTATTACATCGGTATTGTGCTCTATAACCAATATGGAATGGCCCTGCTCTATCAGCGCATCAAACGACCCAAGCAGCTTCTTTATATCGTGCATATGCAGCCCTGTCGTAGGCTCATCAAATATAAACAACACCTTACCCGTCAACTTTCCCTTCCCAAGGAACGACGCCAGCTTCACGCGCTGCGCCTCGCCGCCACTCAGCGTATCGCTGCTCTGCCCGAGCTTTATATACCCCAGACCCACATCGCTCAGGGGCTGCATGGCCTTAGCCAGCTTTGGTTCGTCTGCAAAGAACGCAATAGACTCATCCACGCTCATTTCCAGCACATCATAAATATTCTTACCCCTGTAGGTCACTTCCAGCACTTCATCCTTAAAACGCTTGCCCTTGCATTGCTCGCACAGCAGGTGCACATCCGCCAGAAACTGCATTTCCACAACTACCTCGCCCTCACCCTTGCAGGTATCGCAGCGCCCACCATCAGTATTAAAAGAAAAATGTTTTTCCACAAATCCGCGCATCTTGGCCAGTGCCTGCTTCGCGTATAACTTCCTTATTTCATCATAGGCCTTCACATAAGTCACCGGGTTACTACGCGATGATTTACCTATCGGGTTCTGATCCACCATTTCTACATGGCTTATGTTTTCAAGGTCACCACCCAGCTTCCTGAAAATACCGGGCCGGTCGGCACCTTCGCCAAAATGTTTCTGCAGCGCCGGGAAAAGCGTCTGTTTCACCAGGGTGGTTTTACCACTGCCGCTCACACCCGTTACCACACAAAGTACATTCAGCGGAAAATCAACAGTAATATTTTTAAGGTTATTTTGCCTGCACCCCTCAAGGCGTATCGTGCCACTTGGCTTGCGCTTTATCACCGGCGGCACTATTTTGAGCTCACCACTCAGGTAGCGCCCGGTAAGGCTCGCAGGGTTATCTATCAGCTCTTTGTAATTGCCCGTAGCTACCACTTCACCACCAAGGTGACTCGCCAGCGGACCCATGTCTATAATGTAGTCAGCATGGCGCATCATCATTTCATCATGCTCCACCACCACCACCGTATTGCCCAGGTCGCGGAGTGTTTTAAGCACTCCTATCAGCCGCGCAGTATCCCGGCTGTGCAGCCCAATGCTGGGCTCATCAAGTATATAAAGGGAATCCGTTAAGTTACTCCCCAGGAACTTCGTAAGCTGTATGCGCTGGCTCTCCCCGCCCGAAAGCGTATTCGCTGTTCTGGTCAGGGTTAGGTAGCTCAAGCCCACGTCCAGCAGCGTTTTCATGCGTTGGTTTATCTCCTGTAGTATGCGCTTGCCCACTACCTGGTCGTGCTCTGTAAGTTGCAGGTTCTGCATCCAGCTATACAGTTCATCGGCTGGCTTACTCAGCAGGGTTGCTATGGTAGCCCCACCCACCTGCACATACATGGCTTCTTTTTTCAGCCGGCTGCCCTTGCAGGCCGGGCACTGTGTACGACCGCGGTAGCGGGCCTGCATCACCCTGTATTGCACCTTATAAAGGTTTTGCTCTACCATCTGGAAAAAATCGCGGATGCCGCTCACATTCCGGGCACCGTCCCACAGCAGCTGCAACTCCTGATCATCAAGGTCTGCAACAGGCTTATGTATCGGGAAACCCAACTTGCCTGCACTGCGTATAAAATCATTTTTCCACTCACCCATTTTCTCTCCGCGCCAGCAGGCCACAGCACCCTCATACACGCTCAGTTGCTTGTCAGGTATCACCAGTTCTTCATCTATGCCCAATACCTGCCCATAGCCTTCGCAGGTAGGGCATGCACCATAAGGATTATTAAACGAAAACATATTGGGCGTAGGTTCGTCAAACAGCATACCATCAGCCTCAAACCGATTGTTGAACGTGTGTAACTCTTTGCCATTTACCTCCACGAGGCACTCCCCCTCACTTTCATAAAAAGCAGTCTGTATGCTATCCGCCAGGCGGTGCAGGTCATCTTCGTCAAACGCCTCCTTTACCACCACCCTGTCTATCAGCAGGTTTATTTTTGCATCGTCCACCTTCACGGTGCCCGCAAGTACATCTTCTATTCGTATCGGCTTTTCATCGAGCACCGGCACATATATGCGGCTAAAACCCTTCTGCATGAGTATATTCAGTTCTTCTTCCACCGTGCGCTGGTAGCGCGTTACCAGTGGCACTATAAACTGTACCTTTGCGCCTTGCGGCAATGCCTGCACAAAAGCAACTACATCAGTCACCGTATCTTTTTTCACCTCCCTGCCACTTATAGGCGAGTAAGTTTTACCCAGCCGGGCAAAAAGAAGCCGCAGGTAATCGTATATTTCCGTCATGCTGCCCACGGTACTGCGCGGCGTGCGCGACGTTACTTTCTGTTCTATAGCTATTGCCGGACAAATACCACGTATATAATCTACATCAGGTTTATCCATCCTCATCAGGAACTGCCGCGCATACGAGCTCAGACTCTCCGCATAGCGACGCTGACCCTCAGCAAAAAGCGTATCCATCGTCAGCGAAGATTTTCCGCTGCCACTCACACCAGTCACCACCACCAGCTTATTCCGGGGTATCGCTACATCCACATTTTTAAGGTTGTGCATGCGCGCCCCTTTTATGAAAATCACATCATCATCAGCCGCCTGCCCTTCACTCACATCATTGAGCCGCACCTCCGGTGCCGATATCCCCTCCATGCCATGAATTGGCGTTTCCGCCGTCACCACTTCCTCCTCTACCACCACCTTTGCCTTCTTATTCCGGGTAATTCCTTTCTTTTCTGCCATAAATACTCCCTGTAGCAAAATTAAGGGGGTTTAACCGAAGTTCACCCCCCATAATTCAAAAAGCCATCCACGCAAAAAACTATAGCATATTAATAAAACAAATTAAGACAAGCCCCCTCTCCGCTCTCTTCCGCCGCTCCCGCTCTCTCTTATCTGGTCTAAGGGTCTCCCTTGGTCCCAAACCCACTGAAGCGTCCGCTTCACCCCGATGCCGTCAGGCATCACATGTTTTTTACAACCCTCATATAAACATGCGATACCTACCGCACCGGCCTACCATTATCATTTATCTGCTATAAACATCCAATCCCCAACGGGATTGCCCACCCAAAACCCCCAATGCCGTCAGGCATCACATGTTTATAGAAAACAAAAACCAACATATCACCGATGCCATCGGCATCGCATGTTTTTTACAACCCTCATATAAACATGCGATACCTAACGGCATCGACGCA
>CAINOM010000153.1 GCA_903851455.1 uncultured Bacteroidota bacterium
CTGCTGCGCCTGCTTTTGCCTTTTCTTTCTTAGTACCGTACTTAGAGCGGCTCTTCTTACGGTCTTTTACACCCGCAGTATCCAGCGCACCACGCACGATGTGATAACGCACACCTGGAAGATCCTTAACACGACCACCGCGGATAAGCACTATTGAGTGCTCCTGCAGGTTGTGCCCTTCTCCGGGAATGTATGCGATCACCTCAACTTTGTTAGTGAGACGCACTTTAGCCACCTTACGGAGGGCTGAGTTTGGTTTCTTTGGCGTGGTAGTGTACACGCGGGTACAAACACCACGGCGTTGTGGGCAGGAATCCAGTGCGCGGGACTTTGATTTTGTCCGCATTTGCTCACGGCCTTTACGTACTAATTGTTGTATTGTAGGCATTGCTAACGTTAGTAATATAAATTTTTAAATGGAGTGCAAAGGTAAAGTAAATAATTAAACAACCAAAAAGTTTTTAGTAATAAGTTGTGTTTTCAAAGTATTTTTTTGTCACTTTTTCCAATCCACGCTTCCGACACCTGAAAAACACCAAAATACACCTTAATACGCCCTCGCAAAAAGCACCCGTTCCTTCGAAGGTTTACCCGTAAGCACGCATTTCCCGTCCTCCTGTTCATTATTCAGCGGAATGCAACGTATCGTAGCCTTGGTCATCTCCTTGATCTTTTCCTCGGTCTCCGGAGTCCCGTCCCAGTGGGCAGACACAAAACCCGCCTTTTCATCCAGCACTTTCACAAAATCATCCCAGTTATCCACCTTCGTGGTATTCTCCGTCCTGAATTGCAGTGCCTTCTGGAACATATTGGCCTGGATATCAGTGAGTAACTGTATCGAATGAGCCGCGAGTTTATCGAGTGTTATGCTTTCCTTTTCCTTGGTGTCTCTGCGCGCTACTTCGGCAACATTGTTCTCCATATCCCTGGCACCTAGTGTTATGCGCACTGGTACACCTTTCAGCTCGTACTCGGCAAACTTAAAGCCGGGACGGGTATTATCGTCATCGTCAAACTTCGCACGAACACCATTTTGCTTAAATGTGGCCATCAGCTCTGCCGCCAGGTTATTGATCTTCGCCTTTGCCTCCGGGTCTTTATTGAAAATAGGTACTATTACCACTTGCAAAGGAGCAAGCTTTGGTGGCAACACCAGCCCCTCATCGTCGCTGTGAGCCATTACCAGCGCACCTACCAGGCGGGTAGATACCCCCCAGGATGTTGCCCATACATGGTCCAGTTTATTGTCCTTATCCCGGAAAGTAACCTCAAATGCCTTGGCAAAATTCTGCCCCAGGAAGTGTGAAGTACCGGCCTGCAATGCCTTACCATCCTGCATCAATGCCTCAATACAATACGTATCTTCCGCACCCGCAAAGCGTTCATTGGCGGTTTTAACTCCGCGCACCACCGGCAGCGCCATAAATTCCTCAGCGAAGGTGGCATATACTTCCAGCATTTTCCTGGTTTCCTCTATCGCCTCTTCCTTGGTAGCATGTGCCGTATGCCCTTCCTGCCAGAGAAACTCTGTTGTGCGCAGGAACAGGCGGGTACGCATCTCCCAGCGCACCACATTAGCCCATTGGTTGATGAGTAGCGGCAGGTCGCGGTAAGACTGTATCCAGTCTTTATAAGTATTCCAGATAATGGTCTCAGAAGTAGGCCTTACGATCAGTTCTTCTTCCAGCTTCGCATCGGGGTCTACAATTACGCCGCCGCCATTGGGATCGTTTTTCAGGCGATAATGGGTTACTACTGCACACTCCTTTGCAAACCCCTCTACATGGGCAGCCTCCTTAGATAAAAAGCTCTTAGGTATGAACAAAGGAAAATAGGCATTCTGGTGGCCGGTTTCTTTAAACCGCTTGTCCAGTTCATCGCGCATATGCTCCCACAATGCATAGCCGTGAGGTTTAATGACCATGCATCCTTTTACGGCAGAGTAGTCAGCAAGACCGGCTTTCAAAACTATATCATTATACCACTGGGCATAATCATCTTTTCTATTTGTTAAAATTTTCGACATAATAAACTCAGCACGCTTTTAGCTGTCTATTTAATTGGTGAGGTGCTGCAAAAGTACTAATTTCACTAAGCATTTTTACGTTTAAAACAACTCAAAATGAAACGTCTCCTGTTAATCGCATCATTGCTCGTTGGAATTGGTTCCGTGACCTATGCCCAGACCGATGATATCTATGCTACCGGTACCGACCAGCGCGGTCGTGGCGATGATAGCTCCCGTCAGAGCCGCCGCAACGACAACGCTGCGAACAATGACAACAATGACCCTGATAATTATCAGAACTACAATAATCCGGACGATTATGTAGACTATGACGACGATTCATATAGCTCACGCATTAATCGTTTTGATAACTCATTTTACAACATGGGTTATTACAGCACATTCTACAATCCTTTCTGGTACAATCCATACTGGGTAGACCCTTATTGGGGATATAGCCCCTGGTATGGCGGCGGTATCAGTTTCGGCTTTGGCCCATGCTGGTATGGCGGCTGGGGATGGAACACATGGTTGGGTTATCCGGGCTTCTATAGCTGCTGGAACTATCCTTTTTATGCCGGCGGCTGGTATGGCCACTTCAATGGTGGATACTGGAACAGGTATTATAGTGGTTACGAAGGCGGTCACCACGGTGGCGGTTATGGTCACTATGCGGGATCAGGTTATGGCCCAAGTACAAGCATCGGCAACAGGATAGCCAGTCATACCTCCGGCAACGGTCTCAGAACTTCAGGTTCCAGCCAGTTGGGCCTCAGGAGCGCAACACTCGCATCTGCCAGTCATTCGGGTATGGGTAGTCATTCTGGTATGAGCACACAGAGAGGCGGCTCAGCAATGGGCGGTAGTCATATGAGCGGTGGCGGTCAGCATTTCGGCGGACAGGGCCAGGCGCAAAGTCATGCAGCAAGCCAGGGCGGCCGGGGCGGCTATGGCGGTGGTGGTCGTGGTTATTCAGGTGGCGGCGGTCGCGGTCAGACTGCTGGCGCTGGTCAGCGTGGTGGTGGCAGTGCCTATGGCGGCGGTCGCAGCGGTGGTGCGCCAGCCCGTAGTTTCGGCGGCGGCGGTGGCAGAGGCTTCGGTGGTAGCGGTGGTGCTGCCCGCAGCTTTGGCGGTGGCGGCGGTGGCCGTTCCGGCGGATTTGGTGGCGGAGGTCATTCAGGTGGTGGCGGCGGTGGTCATAGCGGCGGCGGAGGCGGTCACGGAGGTGGCGGCGGTCGCAGATAATCTCACCAACAGTCCTTTTTGAACAAACGAAAACATAAATGATCTCAAATAAGAACAGGCATTATTACTACGTGTGATAGTGCCTGTTTTACTTTGGACTATTACGATTGTCGGGTACAATTTTTATAGATAATTCGGAGTTATTTTAAACATTCCCTTTTATTTTCTGTCAAAAAAAACAAAAAAGTATGAGCACTCTTCGGTTTGCATTACTATCTGCCATAACACTTACGTCCCTTGCCGCATCTGCGCAGGATGTTAATGAAGCTTACAATTTTTCTAATACCACTGTTCAAGGCACAGCCCGCTCCATGGGCATCGGCAATGCGCTGGGCTCGGTTGGCGGCGACTTCAGCTCACTGGGCGTAAACCCTGCCGGCCTCGGTGTATATCGCAGCTCTGAGCTTACATTTACTCCGTCGCTACGGATGAACAGTGCCAGCGCCGACTATACCGGCACCAATACAATGGACAATAACTCCCATTTCAACATCAACAGCTTCGGCATTGTGCTTACCCATGCGGCCAAAGGACGGCGCGCAGAACACAAAAACTGGAAAGCAGTATCCTTCGCGATTGGCATGAACCGGCTCGCTGATTTCAACCGGGAATACGTATACCAGGGCAAGAACAATACCAGTTCGGCCTCCCAGGCATTCGAATCAGATGCGAACCAGAACCCCGGCAATGCCGGCTCCTCAACGCCAAACAGCTCGCTGGGCTATATCGGTTATGCTTCCTACCTGCTAAACCAGAACCCAACTACGGGCCAGTTTTACTCCACGGTACCTTTCGCTGGTGGCGTGAGTCAAATGAAAAGCGTATCAGAAAGCGGAGGCATAGATGAATATTCCATCTCACTGGGCGGCAATTACAAAGAGAAACTGATGCTGGGCATTTCTATAGGTATCCCTAATGTGAATTACCATCGCTATTATTCTTACCAGGAGACTTTGTCTAATGACAATACTGCCAACAATCCTTACGGCTTCACCTCATTTAACTACAACCAGGCGGTAGACATTACGGGTACGGGTGTCAATGCCAAGATCGGCGCCATTTATAAGATCAGCAATTCATTCAGGATAGGTGCTGCATTCCATTCGCCCACTTATTACTCCTTGTCTGATTATTCAAGCCCAGGCATAACCACAGTGCATAACGACAGCATGGTGGTGCTTTCCGGCGACAACGGCTACCTGCCTCAAAACCAGTTCGACTACAACCTCACCACCCCATGGAAAGCAGTGCTGAGCGCTACCTTCATCATGAAGAAGCTCGGCTTCATTACGGCCGACTATGAATATGTGGACTATGCTTCTATGCGCTATAGCTACCCTACCGGCTTCGAAGCAGAACAAACCAGCATGAACCAGGAGATCAGGAAAAGCTACCAGGGCGTTTCTAACTTCCGCCTGGGCGCTGAAGGCCGCATCACCAAGGTATTTATGGTGCGCCTTGGAGCCGGCTACTATGGCAATGCATATACCGCATACGGCGAAGCCAACAACCTGAACTACACTACACAGCGTATAGACCTCAATGCTGGCCTCGGCTTCCATTTCCGTCACTTCTTTACCGATCTGGGCTTTGTGCACAGCATGTACCAGGGCTTTCAGCAGCCCTACAGCATTGTATACAACAACGGCGCCGGCACCAACTACGTAACATCCGGCCCGCAAGCTACCGTGCCACAAGCCAAAATAGACTATGCCTTAAATAACATAGCGTTGACGCTGGGAGTGAAATTTTAACCCCAAACCCCTAAAGGGGCTTTCCCTTCATAGCGTACCACGTGCTTTCGGAAAAACGTTTTTGGAGCTGAATGTAAAAGCGGACAAAGGTTGCAGCAGCTGAAGTAATATTCAAAAGTACTCCCCTTTAGGGGCCGGGGGTGAGCCCGGGGGTGAATTGGCTCAAGTACTCCTGCAGCATCATCACCGCACTCACCGCATCTATCAGCTCTTTTTTCTCACGGTCTTTTTTCTTAAGCCCCATTTCAGATATGGCTTTGGAGGCCATTTTTGAGGTCATGCGCTCGTCCGTTTTCTCCACAGGCATACCCGGAAAAACATTGCCGAACTTGACAATAAATTTCTCCACCAGCGGTGTGGCATCCGTTGGCGTCCCGTCCATATTCAGCGGATACCCGATCACTATTTTCTCCACCGGCTCTGCCGCCATATATTTCTTCAGATACCCGATCAGCTCCCCCGAATCCACCGTATCCAGCGCAGTGGCTATGATCTGCAAAGGATCGCTCACCGCAATCCCCGTCCGCTTCTTCCCGTAATCTAATGCTATGATTCGTGCCATTTGTTTCGTATAAATTATCACCTCATTTCCGCTACTAAAAGAAGCTGTATTTAATTGCTCTACTCGTTACCCACTCGCGAAGGGCTACGCTACATTTTCCCTCTAGAGAGAGGTCAGGGTGTGTCTCTCCTACCTGCTCGAGGGGTATTTTATTTAGCCCACTCCAACTCGCGAAGGGCCACACTACACTTCCCCTCTAGAGAGGGGCCAGGGGTGTGTTTTCCAGCTACCACTCGCTAAGAGCCACGCGACACTTCCCCTCTAGAGAGGGGCTAGGGGTGTGTTTTCCAGCTTCCGACTCGCGAAGTGCTGCGTCACACTTCCCCTCTGGAGAGGGGCTAGGGGTGTGTTATACTCCCACCTTATTCTCACCAGCCTGCCTATCCAAAATAAACC
>CAINOM010000154.1 GCA_903851455.1 uncultured Bacteroidota bacterium
AAACTGTGTTGAAATTTTGTTGCACCTGCAAAATAACCGCTTCTTCACTAATATTCCTGATGGCCGCCGCAGCCCGGTAAATATCACCGATCTCCGCATCCGCATCATCCGTCTCGAGGAAGAACTGATCGGCAGGAATGTGTTTAAGCACCTCCGCCGCAGGACTTGCCTCGTTCATGATCGCCTTACCAAAGGAAAGATATATCCCTTTGGCAATCATCCGTTCTGCAACATTGCGTTTTTTATTGAACCCGTGTACAATAACCGGAACTACGAGAGGAACTTCCCCAATGATTTTCAGCAACTCATCAAAAGCCCGCACGCAATGGACAATAAGCGGCTTACCCAGTTTGTTAGCCAATTGTATTTGTTTTCTGAACATCGCCACCTGCAAACCCCATTCTGTATCACAAACCTTGTCGAGCCCACACTCTCCTATGGCCAGCACGTTGGGTAGCGCCGCATATTGATCCAGGTCCTCGAGCAATTCTTCATAGCCCGCGAGGTGCCACGGATGTAATCCAAGACTGCATACAACCCCTGATGCAGCCTGCTCAAAATTCGAATACAGGCTACGGATAGAAAGCGTATCGCCATCGTTGTTGGAATGATGTGTATGAATGTTATAGTACAATAGCCGCTCGCTTTTTTAATCCTTAATGAACAAATTAACTATGCCACCAATACCCTCACCATCATCATAGCACATTCGTACCGCGAGCTGATATTGCTCCTTGGGTAGACTTGTCAGTGGTATATTATAGGTCGTATTACCTTCGAAGTCATAGGTTGCTACCTCTGCATCCCCATCAAGAATAACCATGTGACCATACAGACCTCCTCCGCAATTGCGAACGATCAGGTATTTATCCTTTCTCCTAAGTGTTATTTCATGGATCCGGTAAACATTGCGACCGTTAATGTGGCTTGCCACAGTCGACAAAAATACCGGGTAAGCTTTGTGCTCAGGGATCGTGTATAACACAACAGTATCCATGCCAATTATAGAATCAGTTGACTGGTAGTTGATCAATTTCAGCTCCGTTTGGCCGGAACTACTCAAAGCAAAAGGAAATTTCAAGGGCTCGTAATGTTCATCCAGCACCCGCAAATGTTTATTACAGGCGACCGAGCCTATTTGAATGTTCCTCCTGGCTACAAGAAAGATCGGAATGGTGTCAATAGAGTTTTTTGTTAAGTCGAGCCCGGAAAACAGCTCAGCGTTCGGCATTATCAGATCATCGTTGGGATAGAAGGAATTCACAAATTTCCCTTCTTTGAAAAACTCCCTTTTGAAGACCCGGTTATTTATATAGCTATCATAATAATCCGAATCTATGTGCCCGATAAAATCATGGCTATAACGGATGGTATCCCCATTTGCGAATGTGATCGTTGATCCCATCGCGCCGGTTTTGAACTCAATTATTTCTGCTAAACTACCCGAACTATCATAAAAAAAACACGTTCCATCCCGCACCGAAACCGAGTCATTGGAATACCCCCTGATCCAAATACGCTCAGGGATGGCACTATCGCCGGTACCACGTATCACTGTCATTATGGTACTATCCTCATTGAAACGCTCTACGTTAAAAGATGAGAGGGCAACAATTTTGTAGTCGCACTCAACTCCATTTTGCTTCCAATGCACAGACCTTAGCCCATAGGTCGTGGTCACGTTTTGAGCTTCGCCAAAGCTGTAGGAAAGAATCAAAAATATCGTGCAGGCTGTTCGCAATGAATATCAGTTTAAGAGTACAACTCTTACAGGCCTGTTCGTGTAGTTGTGACGGTTACTCTTTCACAAACTTCCGCACATCGCTGCCATTCACCCGAACAAAATAAACACCCGTTGGCAAGCCAGAGATATCTACCTGCTGTGCCTGGCTGTTGTTGCCTTGCAGATTATTAAGTACAGCCTGGCCCAGGAGATTGCTGATCACAACAGACTTTATCGCTGCACTGCTCCTTATGTTGATGCGCGTGCTTGCGGGGTTAGGGTAAACCGACACGGTGTGCGACAGCGCCATTTGCGAGGCCGCGAGCGGCGTGGTGTGGTCTGCCTTTGTTGTATTCCAGATGCCCCTGCCATAAGTAGCCGCCCATAGCTGATTGGTGGTGTAATTGATCTGGAGGTCTTCCACATGCACTGCCGGCAGGTTCGTGTTATACAATGCCCAGTCGGTCATAGTGGTATCTTTGTAAAACACAGCAAGGTCGGTGCCCACATACTGCGTGTGCGAATTGGAATCTATCACCATACAGTTTACCGCGATATCCGGCAAAGATCCTGTTTCATCCGTCCATATATGACTGATCAGATCACAGCTCCACAGCTTTGATGAGCCATACCAGGGACAGGTCACATAAATACGGTTTTCGTTCTTAGGGTCTACCACCAGGTCAGAGATCAGCGTAGTAAAAGGTTTCCCGAGAAAATGCCACGTAGCTGCAAAGTCGGTGGAATACCAGATACTAGGCTGCCATACGGTATAGTCAAAATAGGTCACAAAAAGATAGTTTGGATTGCTCGGGGCGATCACCAGCCTGTCAAGGTCCACACCCGTGTCAAACACCGGTGATACAGCCGTCCATGAAAGGCCATTGTTCGTGGTCGAGTACACACGGTCATACGCCATCAGGAGAGAAGCAGTATCTGTAGGCAGCAGCACATAAGGAGATATCCATCCGCCGGAACTGTGTATGGTGTCGCTCATGTTCGTATAGGTAGCGCCAGCATCGCGGGTCACAAAAAGAGCGCCGTTCTGGTAGCTCACATACCACATCTCAGATGGATCACCGTAGTTGATGAGCGGCTGCATGCCATCTCCGCCAAACAGGTCATAACCAGTGCCTGCGTCCACCATCTTGGTGCCGTCATCCTGCGCGCCACCTATGCAGTAGGTAACATCATTGTTCACTGCTATCCTGTAAAACTCGGTAATACCCAGGCCATCTGTGAGGTCCGTCCATGGCTCTGTCACCGGGCCATAATTCTTGTATATACCTCCGTCGCAGGTTTCAAAAAGCGCGCCGCTTAGCGGATTATAGGCCAGGAAGTGTTTATCTGCATGCACGGTCTCTACCCCCGCTACTCCGCCATACCACTGGTTGGCCAGCGTCCAGCTGCTGCCGCCGTCAGACGAAAAATAAGTGTTCACCCCGCCGACAGTTACTTCGTTGGGATTGGCAGGATTGACCGCTATGCACAAATCATACCATCCTTGTCCGCCGCAACTTGTGGTAGGCAGTCCCAGGTCATAACCCAGCAGATCATTAGTACAGGTAGTGTCATCCGTAAAAAGAGGGGCATAGGTCAGGCCATTGTCGGAAGATCCATATATGCCCTCCAGTCCCGACTGATTATTAGATACGATTGCTTTTACAACAGCTGGTGCCGCAGGACATACCGCCACATTTATTCGCTGCGCATCCCTGAAGTTGGTCACCGAATTCCATGTAAATCCACCATCGCCAGAACGCATGATCTGTGCAGATGTGTCTGTATACATCGTTCCGTAAACCACTGTAGTATCAGCGGGATTATAGATCACTTGCTTGAAATTGCCACCGTTCACACTGGTCCAGGTAGCCCCGGCATCATTGGTCTTATAGAGCCCGTTGGTAGCAGCCAGCATCATAGAAAGTGTATCCAGCGGATTGATGATCAGGCAATGAGCGCTGATATAAGAAGATACCGGCCACGTGAGCCCTGTGCCTGCCCATGTAGTTCCGCCATCGTGAGTCACGATCACACCAGAGCTGTATGCGTCACCATTGTCTGCATCGCCGGTAGCTACAAATACCGTATTGGGGTTCAGCGGGTTCACTTTGATATCGGCCACACCCAGTTTAGGCAAGAACGTATATAGCGGTGTCCAGCTAGCACCGCCATCCTTGGTCTTCCAGGTATTGCTACCTGCCGCGCCTATATAAAATGTGTTTGAATCAGTAGGATCGAAGGCTACCCTGTTGATGCGGCCCAGCCCGGAATAGCCATGTGAGCTTGTACTTGGCCCCTGGAACACCCAGTTGCTCGGCATGGCTGTAGTGCGGGCCGTTTTGCTGCCGTGCGACTGCATATAGGCTTCCCAGTTCTTTTCCATCTCACCGGGCGGCACCATATAGCCGTTCTTATCCAGGTGCATCCGCCAGTAATAGTTCCAGGCGTCAAACAAATGTTCCTTCCCCTCACCTTCTTCCTTGCGATCCGGTGCGCTGTTGCGTTCGTCTTCAGCCGTCCTTTCGGCATATTCTTTATACCTGCTCAGCGCGTCGGTAAACTTTACCGGTCCTTTGTTAGTCGCCGGCATCCATGGCTGGGCATGCAATAAATTTTGCCCGGCTAGCAGGGCGGCAAAAAATAATAATTTCTTCATAAAGATCAACTTACTACAAATGTATGCGAATATTCTCTAAAGCGGGCAATGGCACGATTTTTCCGTGACTATTGAAAAATCATTATTATGTCACAAAACAGCGAAGACCGTAAGAAAGCTTACGACGAACAAGACAAAGAAATTACCGACCTGCAAAAGAAATACAATGTAGACACACAGGAAGTGCTCAATGCCGTAATAGATTCCGATAATGATCTGGAAAAGGCGGAGGACTATCTAAAGAAAAGGACTGAAAAATAAACCAAATCATTTTAGCAAAACCGGGCTGCCATTGATAGTAGCCTGGTTTTGTTTTTTTGAGATGCTTCAACATTACTCGTTTAATAAATCAAGATCACCAATGTGAACAAAATGTTTCCTGTTTGCGGTATCCAGGGTTAAACCATGTACAATTGCCGTTGCAGCAATGAAAAGATCCGGTTTATCAATACTTTTACGCTTTGTCTTAAGCTGCTGGACTATTTTCGCAGCTTGCCTGGCGGTAGCGCTATTAAAACCCAATATTATAAACCTGGAAAACATTTGATCCCAAAAAAGCAGATGTTTGGCTGAAGCCCGTTTACCACCTCAAATTCTGTGACACTGGAAATAAAAAGATTATCATAATTCTTGAAATGACTAACCAAACGGGAATTG
>CAINOM010000155.1 GCA_903851455.1 uncultured Bacteroidota bacterium
AGGAGATTCGAACTCCCATGCCCGTTAAAGGCGCTACCACCTCAAAGTAGTGCGTCTACCAGTTTCGCCACCTCCGCGTTTGAGGAGCGCAAAGATAAGTAAAAAGTTGAAAGGTTGAAAGGTTAAAAAGTTGATACCTGAAATAAGAGGCCAGGCGCCTCATTCAGCAGAAACTCTGCGCTATTTCCTCAGTATTATCCTGAAAGTAGTCCCTTTACCTATTTCACTATGCTTCACATAAATGGAGCCGTGGTGGTACTTTTCGATAATTCGACGGGACAGTGAAAGGCCCAGCCCCCACCCTCTTTTCTTAGTTGTAAAGCCAGGAGTAAAAACTTTTTTAAGCTGATGGCCCGGAATGCCCTTGCCCGTGTCCTGAACGTCTATCCACACCTGCTGGGGATGATTGGTGACCGTTATGTCTATTTTACCGCTCCCCCCCATGGAATCAAGCGCATTCCGGATGAGGTTTTCCATGACCCAGTCGAACAGCGGACCGCTAATGTTTACCGGCAACTCCTTCTGTTGGCTGTGCAGGCTGATCAATACCTTGTTGGGGGATCGCCGCTGCATGTAGGCCACTATGTCACCAAGCCGTGCCAGCAGGTCCTCTTCCTCAAGCTGCGGCGAGCTGCCGACTTTACTAAACCTATCTGCTACAAGTTTCAGCCGGTCCAGGTCCTTTTGCATTTCGGTCACAGCATCGTTGTTCGCATCATTGTCGCGAAGCAGCTCCAGCCAGGCTTCTATGGAGCTAAGCGGTGTGCCCAGCTGATGGGCTGTCTCCTTGGACAGTCCGACCCAGACCTGGTTTTGCAAGCTGCGGTTGGCTGCGCTTAGCGCTATTAGCACTACAATGAGAAACAGGATAATGATAGCCAGCTGCACGTAGGGGAAGTACCGCAGTTGTGTAAGCAGGTATGACTCGCCATAATAGACATAGTTTTTACCCGTGCCGTAGTCCGCCACTATGGGCGCATGGGTTTCTTTGAACTCTTCGAGCTTTTGCTTGACCACCTTATGCGGATTTACCGCGTGCAGCGTGTCTATATTCCTCGAATCGAATATCTGGCCCTTGTCATCAAGAATGATGAGTGGAATGGTCGTGTTTCTGGCGATGATATTGCTGGCAAGGGCTGTTTCCTGAAGGTTGTCAGACTTGATAAGCGTTTTCAGCGCCCCGGCAAGTTCTTCCACTTTCTTCTTCTCTTCGTCGGCGAGTTTGCCAGCAAGTTGACTCGTATAATACAGCGATGCCCCAACGATGAACAGCGCTACAAAAGCAAGATATGTTTTCCAATTTAAATACTGACGCATGACATTTCTTCCCCGTAAACGAAGTAACGGTAAAAATATTATGATTTTGAAGGAATTACCATTATTTTTGCCGAGGAAATTTTAACAATTCATGGACATCCAACACAACAATCACGAAATAGAGATAGATAACCCCAACGATATAGAGCACAGCAAACCCTCTAAATCGCGTTTTTTATTTCTTTTGTCTTTCTTCGGTTTTTTCATCTTCGCATGGGCTGGCTGCTACAATCTTTATGAGCACAAGTACCAGAAAAACGATAAAATAACAGCGCCTGACAATACGCTTTACGACCCTAAGTACAAATAATCAATCAGTAGCACAAACCCCGCTATGATCTTATGCCATAAGGATACAGCCGTTGTAATATTAAGCTACAATGGAACTAAATGGCATGAACTTTTTTTGCCGAAAATAGTGGAGCAGGCAACGTCCGGCTACGATGTTATCGTTGTTGACAATGCATCTACCGATGACACGCTCCAGTACGTTCAGCAAAACTTCCCTTCCGTAATGACGCTTCAGATAGCTGTGAACCACGGGTTTGCGAATGGCTATTATGAGGCCCTCAAACAGATAAAGGCCAAATACTATATACTGCTCAGTGCAGATTTTGAAGTGACGGACCATTGGTTCCCACCGCTTCATGAAGCCATGGAACGTGATGAAATGCTGGCGGCCTGCCAGCCTAAGATACGTTACTGGCGGGACCGTGAATGCTTTGAATATGCGGGCGCCGGCGGCGGGTTTATGGACAAATACGGCTACATGTTTTGCCGCGGCCGCATCTTCTTTGACCTTGAAAAAGATCACGGGCAATACGACGACAACATAGAAGTGTTCTGGGCATCCGGCGGCTGCATTATGATGCGCTCTGACCTTTACCATAAAATGGGCGGCCTGGATAATGACCTGTATGCCCACATGGAAGAAATAGACTTGTGCTGGCGGCTGAAGAATGCAGGATATAAGATAGGCTATGTAGGCAATTCACTGGTATACCATGTGGGCGGCAGCGTGATCAGCTATGGGAGCCCGCAGAAGCTTTATTACAACTTTAGAAACAACCTTATTCTCCTGCTCAAGAACGAGAAAGGCTCGCGCCTGGCATGGCTTTTCCCGCTGCGCTTTATACTTGATGGCCTGGCAGGGCTGCGTCTGCTGTTCACTGGCAACATCAAGCATACGTTCATCATTGTAAAAGCTCACTTCCATGTATATCGTGACTTCGGAAAATGGATGAAACGGCGCAATGAGAATAAGAAAATGATAACCCGCCGCAATGAAGAGGGCATCTACACCCGCAGTATTGTTTGGGACTACTTCCTGCTGAAAAGAAAAAAGTTTACCGATCTGAAGTGGACACCTAAGAAGCTCTAAAGTCACGATTACAAATTCATCCTCCCGTATGGCTGCCAATATTCCTTTTCAAATCACCGACTGGAGTAAGATACCCGTGACAGAACATCAAGGCGCGAATGGCGTAGCTCACTGGCAGACGTCGCAAATAGGCGATCTGAGAATAAGAATTGTAACCTATTCTGCAAATTACGAAGCTGACCACTGGTGCCGGAAAGGTCACATCATATACTGCGTAGAAGGGGAAATGACCACAGAGTTATCAACCGGCGAAAAATTCACAATGAATGCGGGTATGACCTACCAGGTATCGGATGGTCTTAGTTCGCACAAAAGCTATTCAAAGAATGGTGTTAAGCTCTTTGTAGTGGATGGAGAATTCCTGGCACATTTGGGGTAAAATGGGTTTAGCCGGTAATTCAAGTCCAACTATAAAACGAACAGGACTAGAGACAGAATTACACACATTATCTATTCACTGTGTTTTCAGTACCCCCAGGCATCCTCACATTTTGATCAAATACAAAAAAATAAAACGGGGTCGATTAAACTTAACTGGACAAAAAAAGTCCAACCACGACTTTACGTATTCATATTCAATCATTTAACTTTAAAATATCCCAAAAAAGGGATAACTTCGCACCTCAAAAAATAAAAACAAATGAGAATAACATCTATTTTTTATCTGCTGGTTACAATGTTATTGTGCTCTAATTCCTATGCACAGACGGTAACTATCTCTGCAAGTCCCAGCGACACGATCTGCAGCGGCACATCCGTAACTTTTACCGCAACCGCTGTGGGCAGCGGCACTTATGGATATATATGGAAGGTGAACAGCACTTATGTAGGCACCTCTGCATCTACTTACAGCTCTGCCACGCTTGCAAACGGAGATATGGTTTCCTGCCTGCTTACCAACGCAGCGGGAGACACCATCTTTGCCCTGTCGGATACGATCACAATGACTGTGAACAGCATGCCCGTTGTAAATCCGATCACGGGTATCGACAGCGTGTGCAAGGGCGACTCAGTGCGGTTGTCTGACCTTACACCCGGTGGCATATGGGTGAGCAGCAATACTACTGCCGCAACAGTGAGCGACAGTGGCTGGGTAACCGGACTTGCGCTGCCAATAGGTGGCGCCGGACCAGGCGGACCATCGATCAGGATATTCTACATCATGTCGAACAGCTGCGGTACAGACACTGCGCGTGTGCGCTTTTACATAAGGGTACCCGCATCGCCCATTATCTCTGCCGGTACATCAGTTTGTATGGACTCTACAATCGTACTTTTAGATTCGGCACGTGGCGGCTCGTGGCTCAGCCTTGACACCACTATTGCTACGTTCCTGCCTTTCCCTCCGGGCAACAACCTGGTGGGTGTATCACCGGGCACTGCGACTATATTGTACAGCGTGTCTAATATTTGCGGCAACTACCTGGATAGTGTGCAGATCACTGTAGTCAACTGCGACAGCGCCACCACCAGCGTTAAGGAAACAGCATCACTTGCTAAAAGCTGCTCTGTGTTCCCAAATCCATCGAATGGTGCATTCAATGTCTCTGTAAGCTCCGCTAAATACAGCGAGGTAAACTGCACCATCTCCAACATAGTAGGTGTGAAGACAAAGCAACTTACACTCCACACCAACGTTGAAAACGCATTGGACCTCGGTCTGCCAACCGGTGTATACTTCATGACCATATCTTCGGGAAATGAAAAATACACAACGAAACTTGTGATCGTTCAATAATAACGAATTCAGACTGAGGGAGCCGCCTGATATGTGGGCGGCTCTTTTTTTATGCCCGCTGCGCCAGCCGGTACCATTTAGTTTTCGCTCAAATCTCTATCTTTATAGCACAATCAATTTAAACTCAGATGGCGCTTTTCTCACAGGTTGGCAAATACAGCAATTTCGGACTGTTCATCATGCGGGCAGGAATAGGCGCCGTTATGATATTGTACGGGCTGCCAAAGCTGACGCATCCGGAAAAATGGGCCGGGCTCGGTGAGTCGATGGGTAACCTTCATATCCATTTCTGGCCTGCCTTCTGGGGTTTTATGTCTGCATTTACCATGACCGTCGGCGGACTGTTCTGCATACTCGGCCTATGGTTCAGGTTGGTGTGCCTGCTGCTTCTGTTCAACTTTATTGTGGCTGCAATGGTGCATTTATGTGGCAGCGGCAGTCTAAATGAACGGCTGAATGACGCTGCGCATGCGCTGGAGTTTTGTTTCATATTTTTCGGTTTCTTTTTTGTTGGTGCAGGCAGGATATCTGTGGACAGAAGTTAGGTATGTTTAACCGCGGAGACGCCCTGCCGGCCGTGCCGTTCGGGGGCTGAGGCGCAATGCTTCCTCATAATTGACTAAGGTGTCCTACTTGCCGGTATATTCAATTCCTGTGCTTCAACCTGCGAACATATATAGCCCAGGAAACCAGCAAAATGATCTCCCCGATCGAAAAGGAGATCCAGTCGAAGTACTTAGGGATATAATTAGCGAGTGTGTCGGGTAAAGGGCCGCCGCGCTGCATAGCCCGGTATAGTATTGCGCCGTTCTGCTGCATGTAGTCTTCTGTGAATGCAATGATAACTACCACGCTGCCAAGAAGTAATGTGATCCATTCCCGTTTTTTAAATCCTACTGCGAATTGCCTGCCTGAGAAATAAACGACCG
>CAINOM010000156.1 GCA_903851455.1 uncultured Bacteroidota bacterium
ATTGTTGAAAATATGGCTTATTTTACGCCGCAGGAACTGCCAAATAATAAATATTATATTTTTGGGCAGGGAGGAGCAAGGAAGATGGCGGAGCAGTTTGACCTGCCTTTCCTGGGTGAGATACCGTTGGTGCAGAGCATTCGTGAAGGCGGAGACAGAGGCGTACCGGCGGTGATGGATGATGAACCGATAACCCGGGAAGCTTTCAGTAACCTGGCAAAGAGGGTGGCGCAAAACATTGCCATTCGTAATGCCAGCCTGGAGCCAACGAAAGTGGTGCAGATGCAAGTGTAAAAAGCAAAACCCAAAATCAAAATAACAAAATCCAAGTAAGAGAATCCAAATAACAAAATCCAAAGTACAAGGACCGAAATCCAAAAACACTTTAGACTAAATACTAAGAATATGAAACAAACCTTTGCCTCCTTATTGATGCTGCTTTTCTTACAGCCTGCTATGGCTCAAAGAAAGTATAACAAAACAAAAGACCCGTTACAGATAATCACTGTGAAGGTGCAGGGAGGAAGCTTTGACCTGGGCAGCGATGACGAGACCGAAGACAGAAAGCCGGTGCATACCGTGGTACTTAAGGACTTCAGCATAGGAGCCTATGAAGTAACCCAGGACCAATGGGCGGAGATCATGGGCAAAAACCCATCGTCGTATGACTGCGGACAATGCCCGGTAACCAATGTGAGCTGGGATGATATCCAGGAGTTCATCACCAAGCTGAACGCTAAAACCGGCAAGCACTACCGCCTGCCTACCGAGGCTGAGTGGGAATATGCGGCTCGCGGCGGCATGAACGAAAAACTGACCTGGGATAAGAACCATGATAACAATATTGTTGCCCGTGGCGGTGTAAATGAGTTTCTTGTAACTGACGACAACCGTAAGATACCCGCAAAGGATAAAAAAGGTAAGTACTACAGTGGCAGGAATGAGCCCGGCACTGTGGCCTGGTTCTCCCGCAACGCTGAAGACCATGTGCACCCAATAGGCCGCAAAAAACCAAACGCCCTTGGCCTCTACGATATGAGCGGCAATGCAGAGGAGTGGTGCAGTGATTTTTATGCAACTACCTACGGCAGCAAGAATACGGTTGAGAACCCCAAAGGACCCGATGGCGGCCGCTCTCATGTAGTGCGTGGCGGCTCATGGAGCAGCAATGCTGAAGAAGTGGGTGTTACCCGGCGCGCGGCCTACCTGCCCAACACAAAGTCCAACTCGCTTGGGTTCAGACTGGTGGAAGACAGTAAGTGAGAGATAAGTTATAAGCTGATAAGTTGTAACCCTGCCCAGTGGCGGGGTTATTTGTTTTTCAGCGCTTTTGGTTTCCTAAGGTAATCCCCCAACTATATCGACCTCTCATTATGTCTTTAATGTCGTTCGACATTAAGCGATTTACCAAACACACACCCATGAAAAAACATCTTTTACTACTTACAATAACTTTTTTCTTATCACTTACACATTCACTTGCTCAAACACCCGACTGGCAATGGGGGAAGCGCGGCGGCACACCGGTAGACGAAATCGGGTATGGCGCACTTGAAGACGTTGAATACATCACTGTCGACAAATGGGGTAATCTATATTTTGTATCCAACGTCTGTAACCTCGATATCAATATCGATGGGCACGTATACCCTACTACCGGGGATATGCATGCCGAAGAGATATGCATAGCCAGCTACACCTGCGATGGCACCATGAGGTGGTACAAAATGGTATATGGCCTGGAGAACGAGGCCGTAGCCATAAAGACCGACACTTTTGGCGGCGTATATGTTGCGGGGCGCATCATCGTGGTAACAGGTTCCAGTCCCGGGTTTTGCGCCATTGGAGACTCTGCACATACCGACACCACATTTGGCCCAAGTCCCAAGAGCATGTTCCTGATGAAGCTGGACACTGCGGGCGCCTACAAATGGCTTACCATGCCCGAACCGGATTCTTTACCGATAACTGGTGATGCATCCGGCATTTACGATATGGATGTAGATGACGATGGCAACTGCTATTTGTTCTGCTCGCTTAAGGCGGGTGCATATGCGAATGGCACTTTTGTGGCTACTGACAGCCCTATCTATAATTTCTGGAGCGACGAACCGGCCTATATACTTCAGTACGATAAGAATGGCGCCTTCAAAAACGGACATCATTTGCCTATGTGGCATCATAGCGGAAACTATCCGGGAGAGACCGTTTTCCTGACGCGGGATTCGAAGCATCATAGAACATATGTCACAGGCGGCGGAGCAACGACAGCTGGCGATTCCTTTTTTGTTGCCGGCAATTTTGTTGCCCCTATGTACCTGGCATGCTTTGACGACAGCTGCAACCTGCGGTGGATAAAAACAGGCAGTGTAGGCGCTCCATCTGACAGGCCTGCTGTGGACGATGCAGGGAACGTTTACCTTACCGGTGGTTGCACTGACAGCACTCAATTTAACGGCCATATTTTTAGCGGCATGGGTGGCCTTGCTCCTTACGTCGTAAAATCAGACACAGACGGTACTAATATCTGGGCCATAAATGGCGTTACTCCTGCAGATATAGCGTGGGGCAGTGGCATAACTGTGACGAATAATATCGTGGGCGTTTTTGGCGAATACTCCACCCCATTCTTAGCATGGGGAACAGACACGCTCTCCAGCGCTGTTTATACTCCTTTCATAGCCCGCTTCGATGCGCTGACTGGTGTGGAACTTACGCTAAAAGCGCTTAACGGCCTAGGTTATACCATGCCCGGCAATGGCGGAGGTTTTGCACTTGGCACTACCGGTACCCTTGCCGCCGATCAATATGGGAACCTATACGTAGGTGGCAATTTTCAAAGCGAGGTATTCATCCCTGCAGATACGCTTGTAAGCTATGGCGGCGAAACAGACTGGTTTATCGCAAAATTTGGTACCGATGTTTGCACGCCTGCACCACTGGGTGTAAAGCCAGCTGTTGTTAAAGAAGCCTGCTCGTTGTTCCCGAATCCTAATACGGGCAGCTTTACTGTATCCTGGCACCTTGCGTCCGGCAATGCTTTTTTCAGGCTAGTGGATATGACAGGCAGGGAGGTTTATACTCAAGCGATCACAAAAGCTGAAGGCTCACAGGAAATTTCTCTTTCCGATATCAGCAGCGGTATGTATTTCCATTCATTGACTACCAATGAGAAGACTTTGAATGGGAAAGTGCTGGTGATAAAGTGATGAATCACATAATTGGTTTCCTCGCAGTATGCCTCACTGAAATAATATTTACTTCAAGGTTGATAATCACAAAAACAATGATAAATGGAAAACGTCTGAGATATACATCACGAACAACTTTGGAATTATCCATGAAACTGTATGCTAACGGATTCGATGCCAATTTGTTGTAGTGACCTTCGAGATCGTCGAGGAATTCGTCACCCAAGCCCATGCGCCTGTCTTCATAATAATGATAGGCCTCCATTGCTTCCTGTCGCGCATCAACAGAAATGAACAAGGTAAATTTCATGCTCTTTTACGGCTATTCCGGATGTAGCTATGAGCCTCCCCCACTGTGTACTTAACTGTTTCGCCTTTCAGGCATTTTTCTGCTCGTTCATGCAACACCTGCAGCTCCTCGGGGGAGCAGGTGTATTTGCGTTCCTTGCCATTTTCAACATAGTCGAAAAGATCATTAATGTTGCTGTCATCGGCAGTATCAATAAATTTATGTAATTGCTGCCTTATTGCCGCGGTATTCATCCTTCTGCTTTTCACAAATATACGAAATATGCAATAGGGTCCTTCTTTGCCCTTGCCTTGCCACAGTGTTAAAAATATTGAACGCTGGCTGTTGAAATTGCGCATGTTCCGGAAAAAAAATACTGTTGCACACCTTGCTGTTGATAATCAATAAACTAAGCGAAAATCGTTGCTCATTTCTTGCTCACTTTTGCGCAAAAATTGCGCTTTCATTGCTCGCTGTCACGTTTGCATCGTCCTGAAATAGGTTTACACGTTGGTTAGATAATCCTGATTTTTGTTTACTGCCATCAAGGAGAAAGAAGCAAAAAGTGCCAAATCCAGCACAAAGGTAGAATGAGGAAATGAGACCGGCAAAAGAACATTACATGATAGTGCGTTTTTAGCATTATCATATCGCGTATACGCGATATGATGTAATTTTTTTTTGAGTTAATCTCCTGATCTTGTGCTCATCATATATTGTTACTGACCCGGCCTGTGATGAAGTGTTGGCGGGGACTAGTAATTTAGAATATCTCCACCACAAATCCCTTTCTATTCTTTCACAAACTTTCCTACCTCCGTGCCATTGATCTTGATAAGGTAAACGCCCCGCGCCAGGCTGGTGATGTCTACTTTCACAATCGTAGTGTTATAGCAGTGCGCGAATACCACCTGGCCAATGAGGTCGGTAATAGTGACCTGGCTTATGGGTTGATCTGCTGAGCTTATGGTGAGCGAGTTATTAGCGGGATTGGGATATATGGTGAGTGGATGCGCATTGCTGACTGCAGCGACACTTAGCCCAACACAGGTTGGGCAACCGATCTCACGTATGACGTCATTGAATTCATCGGCAATGAAGAGGTTTCCCTGGGCATCTATTGCCATACCGTCGACTGAAGACATACCGGCATCAGTAGCGGGGCCGCCATCACCCGTATAACTTTCAAAGCCGTTTCCGGCAATGGTACTGATGACTCCTGTAGTCGCGGAAACCACGCGCACCACAAAATTGCGCCAATCGGCAATGTATACATTGCCTGCTGTGTCCGTTTTTACAGCCAGCGGTTGGTTTATTTGAGCAGCAGTCGCAGGACCTCCATCACCGGCATAGCCTGCGACACCAGTGCCTGCGATAGTGGTGATCACGCCTGTTGTCTTCGTTAGTTTGCGCACGACGCTGTTGCCGTATTCACTGATGTAGAGATTCCCGGAACCATCGAAAGCAAGATCTGATGGCCGGTAGAAACGCGCTGCGGTAGCCGGGCCGCCATCGCCCGAATAGCCCGCAGTGCCTGTGCCGGCAACAGTGGCAATCATACCGGTGGACATAGTGACCTTGCGTATACGGTGATTTTGCCAGTAGGCGATATACATATCGCCAGCCGCATCAAAAGCGATGCCTGAGGGAAAAAATAATTCCGATGCTGTAGCAGGAACTCCGTCGCCGGAGTACCCACCCGTACCGTTACCTGCCACGGTAGTAATAATGCCGGTTGAGACATCTATTTTACG
>CAINOM010000157.1 GCA_903851455.1 uncultured Bacteroidota bacterium
ATTCCTGTTGATTGTAGTTACTCATGATTTTTTTAGAAAATTGTTAGGTAAAGTTAAGAATATATTGGACAAAACCGAGGGATATTTGCCCCGATTTAACGTTTCGATAGGCAATAACCTCATAGCCCAAAAGGCTATTTCTGATCTGAAAAACCGTTTTTATGCAAAGCCTTTCCACATTGATAAAGCGGATGAGGATTCATAGCTGAAAGCATATTCACCAGCAAAGCCCCCTTCAGGGGGTTGGGGGTTTAAGGAGTTTGAGGGGCAATCTCCACATTAAACTTCACCCGCTCGCGTTTTTTGGTAAACACATGCCAGTTGCCATCATAGTCTATACTCGTGGGATACAGCTGTGGCCCTATTTGTTTGGTGCGCACCTTCATACGCACATCAAAATCATAGACCATCGTGTGGTAAGACAATGAGTAGTTGCGCGCCACGATACTGTAGTCACTTTTCCGGAACCACGTGGTAAGCTCATCGTATAGTACAGCGTGTTCATAGGCCGGCTTAGGGGTGATCATAAATACATAGCAATCCTGCCCCTCGAATTCCTGCCGCAATATTCTGAAGTTATATTTCTCCGCTTCCCCCTCTTCAAATATTGATGCACGATCGCCCATGAACGGCACCCCGCTTACTTTAGCGCCGGGGTTAAAGATGAGCTGCTTCAGCTGATACTCGCTTTTCTCCATTTGCCCCTTTGGCTGCACGTCCATAGAGCCGGCCACAATATCGTTCTCCCCGCACACCGGCACTGGCGCAAAAAACAAGTACGCAAACAGCTTTGCAGTATAATAGTTATACTCGCCATCTCGCTTAAAAAAATCACCGGTAGTTTTCTGTTCCAGCACCTTGGTTGTGCGGCAATCGTTCGCCCTTATTTGCTGCGTCCTGCTATCCATAGACGCCGCTAACTCGTCATGCTTGTCGAACACCCGGAATTTATTTACCGCCGTGAAGGCCACCAGGTGCGCACTCTTAAAGGCCTTATAAAAGGTCGTATCCGTCTGTACCCTGCGGATAAAGGCATTGACATCAAACCCGCTTTTTATGGTAAATGTATCAAGCGTAACCGGCAGTTTAAAAATGCTCCCGGTATCGTATCGCTGCGCACGGCCCGGGAGTGGCAGAAAGAGTCCCGGAACGAAAAAATAAAGCAATATGTTTGTCGCAGCCCTCGCTTTGCGGGTAAAAGAATGTGGGCACAAGAAGGTCATGGCTAAAAATACGAAGGTTCCTCATCAAAAAGGAACCTTCGCAATACAATGCCACAACTAATTAACCTATTAACCTATTAACCTATTAACTTATCAACTTACTACACACTTGCCTTAAGCAAAGTCTCAGCGATCAGCATATCCTCAGGTGTCGTTACTTTGATATTCTCCATGGAGCCATCTATAAGATGAACCGGGGTACCATATGATTCTACCACATTGGCCTCATCGGTAAATGAAGGCTGGAACTCCTGCTGAAACGCAGGGAGTATGATCTTGGTAAGAAACGTCTGCGGCGTCTGTATGATGCGCAGTTGTTCGCGGTTTACAGACCGTGAAGTATTGTGCTCAATGATACGGATGCTCTCCATCACAGGCACCACAGGTATGGCACTGCCTTTCTCCATCGCCTGGTGGTAGCAGCGTTGTATAAGATCGGTAGACAGCAGCGGCCTTACACCATCATGCACAAACACTACCCCATCATTGTTCACCTTTGAAAGGCCGTTTTGTACACTTTCGTATCGGGTATCACCACCTGCTACCGTTGTTACGTCTATATTGCTCAGGTATGATTTCAGCACCGTTTTTGCGCTGTTCAACTGGTCAGGAGGCAGAACAAGAATAATATTGATTCCGCGAATAGTAGCGGCAAAAGCCTGGATAGCATAGCATAACAGCGGCTTGCCGAGCAATGGCAGGAACTGTTTCGGCACCGCTGCGCCCATGCGCAATCCCCGGCCCCCGGCTACTACTACTGCATATTTTTTTATGTCACTCATAGTGTTTACTTTTAAGATTATGGGGGTTTCGAACCCACAAAAAAACAGAATTCCTATGTCATTACAAAAGTATTCTTACAAAATTGTTTTTATTATTATTATTATTTCGGCATTCAATTTTACTTCATATAGTCAGGTTGTTTATTCGACACAATACGCCAGCGATGCCAATGTAAAGGTATATGTGACGAAGTATAAAAGCGACGCCGATCTCGTTGTTTACAAAACACAATACAAGAGCGACGCTGACGGCAACAATGGGATCTGGTATTTTACCGAATACCAAAGCGACGCCAAAAAGAAGATTTACTTCACAGATTATAAGAGCGATGCCGGCCTGGTAGTATACTTCACCGAATACAAGAGTGATGCTGGCTGGCAAAATAAAAGTAAGCAACAGACCATGTATTGACGCTCAAACGATCCTAAAATGGCAGGCCCTCCTTAGCCCGCTGCTCCTTAATAAATTGGGTACCGAAAGTGAGCTTCTTTGCCACCGGCGCCTGGTCGTCTATCATGCGCCAGAAGGGTGTTATCTTCTTTAGCGGTTTTCCGTCCATATATTCCTCATACGCTGCTTCCGCCACTATCCGCAGAAAAATACCGGATGTTACCGGGCAGCAATACTGCGCATTATATTCGGCAGCCAGGTCTTTTCGCATTTGCTGCAGCGAAGTGGAAACACCCTTGGGCACATTCCTGATGTATTCATCCACTATTTCGGGAGTGGCCACCAGCATAGTCGCACCCTCCGGTATATCGGCAAATTTCTTATCCACAACCTCCACCTTCCATGGGCGTCCGTTATGCATTTTTTCCTGCCATGTTTTAAGCTTATATGCCATTATTCAGCACCGTTAAATTCGGCACGAAAATAACGATGATAGCTGGCCCGGAATATGACCACGATCATCTGAAAAAAAATGGCACGAAAATGACTATCGGCCTATAGCCACATCAAATCTCTAATTCTTTTGTTATTCGTACCTTTGCGCCTTGTTATGAGCAGGAAAGGAAAGGTTTTAGTGGCAATGAGCGGCGGTATAGACAGCACCGTGAGCGCCCTTATGCTCCACGAGCAGGGATACGAAGTAGTGGGCATTACCATGAAGACATGGGATTATGCCTCTGCGGGCGGCGGCAAAAAAGAAACCGGCTGCTGCAACCTCGATTCATTTAATGACGCCCGCATGGCTGCCGTAGAGCATGGTTTTCCTCATTATGTGCTGGATATCAGGGAAGAATTCGGCAGTCACGTAGTAGACAACTTTCTAGAAGAATATATAGCAGGCCGCACTCCTAATCCGTGCGTGCTGTGCAATACACATATTAAGTGGGCGGCATTGCTGAAACGCGCTAATTCGCTCGATTGCGAGTATATCGCCACCGGCCACTACGTAAAGGTACGTGAAGAGAATGGCCGGCATGTGCTTTCCAAGGCCCGTGACCTTACCAAAGACCAGAGCTACGTGCTTTGGGGACTGGGTCAGGAGTGCCTTGGCCGCAGCATCTACCCCCTGGGCGATATGC
>CAINOM010000158.1 GCA_903851455.1 uncultured Bacteroidota bacterium
CCTATGGTTGTAAACAGTATCAGCAATAGTTTTTCCATCACTAAAGAAAATTCAAGTGCAAGAATTACGGCGGCCGGCGACACGGTTGCTTTGACCAATATCCTCGCCGCCGATACACCATTAGTGATTTACATGGGTGGAGTTAGTGATAGCGGTTATCTGACAGGTACTGATGGCTGGGGCGACCAGGGTTTTGCGGAGCGCTATGATATTGATGTTACGGCTGATGACAGTTCGCTGAAAATAATTGGCATACTGGCGGAATTTCACGGTACGGTCAATCCATCATCCACTCATACTGTGTCCTTGAATGTGTGGAGCGTTGGTTTTCCTTCTGTTGTAAGCGCTACACTAGCTTATAGCGGTTTCCCGCTTGGTCTGCTGGATAGCGTTATTGTGCCTTTCACGCACCTGGGTATTGGCCCCGCAGGGGATACGATAAAGGCATATCTTTTTCCGGTAGAGACTTCTACTATCCAGGGTTCGTTCTTTACCGGGTATACCATGATCTATGATTACAGTACATTGAATGGTGATACAGTAGGCCTTGCGTGCTCGGCTGACGGAGACAGAACAAGCCCTGTGTATACAGTGAATACTTACACCGATTCTGTGCTTAATAGCGCAGGTACTGCCGACTCTGCAATTACTGTTTCTGACACCATTATCAATGTGCAGAATGCAACTCAATGGTCTGACGGTGTATGGCATGATAACTATACCGATAATGACTCATTGTTCAACGACCTGGCTATTTACCCGATCGTAGTTATTGGCAATCCTACTGCGGTAAAAGGAATTACAAGGAACAACTTTACATTCTTTGGCTGCTTTCCAAACCCGGCGGCAAACAGCGCCAATGTACGTTTCTCATTGGTGAAGAATGCAGATGTAACTATACAAGTGGCCGATATGAGCGGGCACAACATCAGCACGATCAAAAAAGCTGGTCTTTCGCAAGGTGAACATATTTTACCGATCGAGACATCCGAATTAGCTACCGGCAATTATCTCGTTATCATCAGCACATCAGGTGGCGATGGTATTGCAACGAAAATTACAGTGCAGAAATAATTAGGGCTTGCTAAATAGGGCTTGCTAAATAACCATCAAATCCTTATCTGTCTTAACTTTCGGGTTAAGAAACGATAATTGGATGCAAGGAAAAAGCCACAATAGCCCTAAAAAGCTTGCAGCAAAGCCGGCATATGTCAGCCCGAACCAACTTACGCTGATTGGGTTTGAGACCCCGTTTGTCAATCAGCTCAACAAAGATAACCGGTGGGTGAAGATGGCGCAAGCCATTCCTTGGGACAAAGTCGTTCCCTATTATGACCAGTTGTTCTCCAGTAGTGAGGGCAGGGCACCGATCAGTGGCCGGGTCATTATCGGAGCAATGATCATCAAGCACATTGAAGACCTTACAGACCGGACAACAATATTGCATATTCAGGAGAACATCTTCATGCAGTATTTTCTGGGGTACAGCAGCTTTACCAATGAAGCCCCCTTTACTGCGCCGCTGTTCGTAGCTATAAGAAAGCGGATGAGTCTGGAGCTGACGACAAAAATAAGCGAAGTGATAGCCCTTCATTGCATGGAGGATTGGGAGCCGGAAGAGCCTTTAGATAAAGACCCGGACCCGCCGCAAAGCGCTTCTGTGCCTGAGAGTGAGGCGGGGGTAGTTGCGAGACCAGCCGGGATGGAGCCTGTCGTTGTCACACCCCCGCCGCAGGGCAAACTGATCATAGATGCGACTGTAGCCCCGCAGAATATCACATTTCCTACAGACCTGAAGCTGCTCTGTGCAGCACGCCGCAAAAGAGAACAACTTATAGACCTGCTGTACGATCCGGATCTTCATGGTCCCGTCAAACCACGCACCTATCGCAATATTGCGCAGAAATTATTCCTCAATACTGCCAAAAAGAAGGCGAAGTCCAACAAGGAGTTATACAAGTCCAACGGCAGGCAGCTGCGTTTCCTTCGCAGGAACCTCAAACATATCGATACGCTCATAAGTGCCTATAGCCGCTTTCCATTAACACGTAAAGAACAAAAATATCTACTGGTGCTCCATACTGTGTATGAGCAGCAACTTGAGATGCACCGGACTCACACCAAAAGTATACCACACCGGATCGTAAACATCCACCAGCCCCATGTACGTCCGATAGTCCGGGGAAAAGACAGAGCCAAAGTAGAATTTGGAAGTAAGCTGCAGGTGAGCCTTGTTGGTGGCTTTACGTTCATAGACCGGCTGAGCTGGGAGGCGTTCAACGAAGGGCAGTGCCTGATGGAATCTGTAGAAGGATACAAGAGGCGCTTTGGCTATTACCCCAAAGAAGTGCTGGCCGACCAGATATATTGTAACCGGGAGAACCGACGATGGGTGAAAGCAAAAGGGACCAAGCTGGTGGCTAAACCATTGGGCAGACCAGCTGCGGGGGCAGTGGCAGTCCACCTAAGACCCGGAGAACGCAACCCGATAGAAGGTTACTTTGGGCAGGGCAAACTCGCATACGGGCTTGATCGCATTTGGGC
>CAINOM010000159.1 GCA_903851455.1 uncultured Bacteroidota bacterium
ACGGGCTTTGCGCATTTGTTTGAGCACCTGATGTTTGGCGGCAGTGTGAACATACCGGAATATGACGAGCCGCTGCAGATGGCAGGCGGTGAGAACAATGCCTATACGACCAACGATATCACCAACTACTACATACAACTGCCGCTGAAGAATATGGAAACGGCTTTCTGGCTGGAGAGCGACCGTATGCTGTCGCTGGCATTCAGCGAGAAAAGCCTGGATGTGCAGCGCAAGGTGGTGAGCGAGGAATTCAAAGAGCACTACCTGAACAAGCCCTATGGGGATGCGTGGCACCTGATGAGGGTGCTGGCCTACAAGTCGCATCCGTATATGTGGCCCACCATAGGCAAGGACCTGAAGCAGATAGAAGAGGCCCACCTGGATGAGGTGAAGGCGTTCTTCTTCAAGCATTACCGTCCGCTGAACGCAGTGATGTGCGTGGCTGGAAATGTGAGTGTTGAGGAGGTGAAGGAGCTATCACAAAAATGGTTTGGCGGTATAGAGTCGGGCGAGAAGTATGTGCGGCACTTGCCTGCGGAACCAAGGCAGGAGCAGTCGAGAGAGCAGACGGTATATGCCGATGTGCCGCTGGATGCGCTGTACAAGGCGTGGCATATTGCGGGCAGGCTTACCCCTACGTATTATGCTTCTGATCTTATTACCGAGATACTGGGCAGCGGGTTTTCATCGAGGCTTTACCAGCGGTTGGTGAAGGAAGAGCAGTTGTTCAGCAACATAAACTGCTATCATACAGGCAGCCTGGATCCGGGTCTGCTGGTGGTGGAGGGGAAGATAAGAGAAGGCAAGGATATAGCAGTGGCAAATGAAGCCGTGGAGCGCGAGGTGAAGAAGTTGGTGGCCGAGGGCGTGACAGATGCGGAGCTGGCAAAATCTAAGAACAAAATAGAGGCGATGATAGCCTTTGAAGATATGAGCCTGCTGAATCGTGCCAACAATCTTGCGTTTTATGAGCTGATGGGCGATGCGGAACTGATAAACAGCGAGTGGGATAAGTACCAGGCAGTGACGGCGTCCTTCCTGCAGGAGACGGCAAAGGAGATCTTCAGGGACGGGAATTGTAACACACTGTTTTACCGGAAAAAGGGAATTGGGAATTAGGAATTGGGAATTCGGATTGGCTCTTTTCCACAGCGAGAAACATCCCGGGAGACTTTTTATTTTTGGTAGTTCGGCTACGCTCACTATGACAAAAATTAGTTATGGCAGGATTTACGGAAAACGGTTTTGAGAACCGGGTGACACAATTGTTCGGTATTCGTTACCCTATTATACAGGCGGGGATGATCTGGGCCTCTGGCTGGAAACTGGCATCGGCGGTGAGCAATGCCGGCGGGCTGGGCATTATAGGCGCCGGCAGCATGTATCCCGAGGTGCTGCGGGAGCATATACAAAAGTGTAAGCAGGCGACAGATAAGCCTTTTGCCGTCAATGTGCCGCTGCTTTACCCGGATATAGATCAGCATATTGCCATAATAATAGAAGAAAAAGTGCCTATTGTTTTTACATCGGCGGGTAATCCCAAGACGTGGACGGCCAAGCTGCAGGCGGAGGGCATTATTGTGGCGCATGTGGTATCCAGTGCGAAGTTTGCTAAGAAGTGCCAGGATGCAGGTGTGGATGCGGTTGTGGCGGAGGGGTTTGAGGCAGGAGGGCATAACGGCAGGGAAGAGACCACCACGCTGTGCCTGATACCGGCAGTGCGGCAGGCTATCACCATACCGCTGATAGCGGCAGGCGGCATTGCCACTGGCAGGGCTATGTATGCCATGATGGTGCTGGGCGCAGAGGGTGTGCAGATGGGCAGCCGGTTTGTGGCTACTCCGGAGGCATCGAGCAGTACTGCTTTTAAAGAGGCTGTTGTTGCTGCCAACGAGGGGGATACGATCGTTACATTAAAAAAATTAACGCCTGTACGCCTCATCAAGAACGAGTTTTACCAGGCAGTGCAGGAAGCCGAGAACAGGGGCGCCTCCAACGAGGAGCTGGAAACGCTACTGGGCCGTGCCCGTGCCAAGCAGGGTATGTTTGAGGGCGATCTTACCGGGGGCGAACTGGAGATAGGGCAGGTGAGCAGCATCATAAATGATATAAAACCTGCAGGTGAAGTGGTAGGCGAGGTCTGGCGGGAATTTGTAAAGGCTTTCCATGTGCCTTTCGAAATATTATAATCTTTTTTTCCAACGAAATGATTCCAATGGCCGTCTTACTAGTATGGGGCTTAAATAAAGCGCTATGCAATATTCATTTTGGACATGTGTAAAGATGATGGAATTCAGATTAGATTAGAATAATAAAGATAAGTCGTTTCGTTTAAAAATGATATATTTGTATTGTATTTTTATCTCCTCCTGAGCCAGAGGGAGAAAACAACTGCTGCGAGTTTATGAAAAAATTGCTACCCTTAATTTTTGCTATACTTATCACTAATACGGTATTTGCGCAACTACCTCTTACGGGGCTGGTAGCGTGGTATCCATTTTGCAACGATAATACAGATCACAGCGGTAACGGCTATGACCTTTTCAATTCAGGTGCCACGATCACCACGGACCGCTTTGGCAATGCGAGTGATGCGTGGGCTTTCAATGGCAGCGCAGCAAGCGAGCTCAGCTACTCAGCAGTTTTCGCGTCTGCGGGAGATTTCACTTACACCTGCTGGATAAATGCAACATCGGCACAATCTTCGATCATCTGGTATAATGGCAACCCTACTACAAACGGATTTGGTATCTACATGAACAATGGTACGATAGGTACTGCAGGAACCAATGTGGAAGTGGTGTTTGGCGGTGGTGTGGGCCAGTTTCTGAGCACCCCGATCTCACTGAATGTATGGCATGAACTGTACCTCTCAAAGAATGGAGGAGCCTTCCGCTTTACCATTGACGGACA
>CAINOM010000160.1 GCA_903851455.1 uncultured Bacteroidota bacterium
AAATAAAATTATTGCCTATTATGATAACAAATGCGCAGATCTGATGACACTGGCTGAGAATATGGTGATAAAGGAGAACTATGAAGATGCACTAGGTATTCTCATGAGTATTCCGATAGAGGCAAAATCTTGTTACAAAACAGCCCAGGCGAAGTCAAACGATGTGTATAAGGCCTATCAGGATAAATACTGCCAAACGCTAATTCTCAACGCAAAAACAAGAATAGCGGCTACTCAATATAATGAAGCACTTGACCTGCTCGGCCAAGTCGATCCGTTGTCGGTATGCAGCGGCGAAGCAAAAGAGCTGATCAAGGAAACTGCAACAAAAGTAACAGCGCAACAAAAGAAAGAATGGGATTTAGCTCTTAAAGTTTATGATGATAGTATAGCGATGGAGAAATTTCGGATAAATGCTATTAAAGAGATAGCAATAGCGATATACAAAAAAAGTAATACCCGTGCGCGCCGCACCAAGGACTAATCAAAGTTCATTAGAGTTATTCAAGCTGAAAACATATTCACAAGCGCTCCCCTTTAGGGGCAGGGGGGTAACTCTCTATCCGTTTCAAATTATAATCCGGTATCGCAGATACGATAATAGGATATTTTTCCAGCGTCACGTCGGACGGATCGAGGCCGAAACCGCGCTCTTCTGAAAGGCTGATCTTTTTGAGTATGAAGTAGCCGCGCATCATGAGGCGCTCCCACATGGGCAGTGAATTGTCGCGGGAAAGGAATTTCTCCATTACGATGAACCGGAAATCGCCCACCACATTATTCTTGCTCAGCGATTCGTAGCGGCTCACCACATTCACTTCCTTGTTCTGCACCATCTCCTCTACCACCTTCCGGAACATATACTGTATCCTGTGGTCCATCCGGAAGCCGAGCCTGAACTCTACGCGGATGATCTCGTTCGGCACTATCGTCTGCACGGAGTATTCTGTAGTATACGGATCGTCCAATACATCAACGTGCACAAACCAATAGATATCGGCCCGCTTTGGTTTGCGGTAAAGTATCGAGTAGATCACCTTGTGCTCTATTTCCTTGGGATTATTGGCGCTGGTGAGGTACACAAGGTGCGTGGCGTACTTGGTAATAGTACTGTCATTACTTAATTCCTGGATGATGGGCACATAATTGTCCAGCCGCACAAACTCTACATAGCGGTTCTTGATCTTCCGCGATTTATACCACACGATCATGGTCATGAAGAGCCCTCCGGCTACCACCAGGGTCACTACCCCACCCTCCACAAATTTCTCAATGAGGTTGGCCCATAGGAACGAGAACTCAATGGTGAGGTATACGACCAGGTACAAGGCTATCCATATGATGGGTACCCTTCTTACAAACAAGTAGTAGGAAAACAGGCAGGACGTCATGATCATGCAAATAGTGATAGACAGGCCGTAGGCTGCTTCCATATTTGATGACTTCTGAAAATAAAGCGTAATGGCGCTGCACCCCACCCACAATAACAGGTTGATGCCGGGTATAAAAGACTGGCCGCGCTCTATTGTGGGATAGTTGATCTTCATCTTCGGCCACAAATTCAGTTTCATGGCCTCACTGATCAGCGTAAAGGAACCTGATATAAGCGCCTGGCTGGCAATGATGGCCGCCACAGTGGCAATGATAATGCCCGGCAAAATAAACCAGTTGGGCATAAGCTCATAGAAAGGATTCCTCGCTGCAGAATGCCAAACCTCATGCTTTATGGTAAGCAGGAAAGCCCCCTGTCCAAGGTAGTTGAGTATAAGACACGTCTTCACAAAAACCCACGATACCCGGATATTGCCGCGACCACAATGGCCAAGGTCGGAATAAAGGGCCTCGGCCCCCGTGGTACAGAGGAAGACCGCCCCTAGTATCCAGAAGCCCTTGGGATACATGGTCAGCACCTTTATGGCAAACCACGGATTCAATGCCTGGAATATCCGCCAGTCGTTGGCCACCGACAGCTGATGCAAGCCGAGCACGGCCAGCATCAAAAACCAGACGAACATGATAGGGCCAAAGGCGTTGCCGATGGATGTGGTACCAAATTGCTGAAAAAAGAACAGCAAGGTAATAATACCAATGACGATATAAACGATGCTTAATGTGGTTATGTGCTCGAATATGGGGATATTACGCAGTCCCTCAATGGCCGATGTTACAGAGATAGGCGGCGTTATCATGCCGTCTGCCAGCAGCGCAGCACCTCCTATCATGGCCGGAAACACAGTCCATTTGCCATGCCTGCGCACCAGTGCATATAAAGAGAATATACCACCCTCACCCTTGTTATCGGCTTTGAGCGTAAGCATTACATACTTTACAGTGGTTTGCAAAGTAAGCGTCCAGATAATGCAGGAAAGGGCGCCTGTGATCAGGAACTCATTTATTTCCTTGCCATTACAAATGGCGTTCATTACATATAAAGGCGAGGTGCCAATATCTCCATAAATTATGCCCAGCGCTATTAAAAGACCAGCCAGGGATACTTTATTCAGGTTCTTTGCCAAAGCTTAGTAATTCTGTTTATTGTACAAGCAGGTGCAAAGTTAGTCTTATTGATGGGCAAATTTCAATTTCCTTCCTTTTTACCTAATTGCAAAGTATATTCGCAAAAAAGAGCGTGCCATGAGATTATTACAAACATTAATGCTTATCTGCTTTTCCCTGGCCGTTAAAGCACAGGATATCACCTTCGCGCTTACCCATACCGGCGCAAAGAAGTGGGTGGGCGTGGATAAGACTAGCACGTTGAACGGGCTCAGAAGCACAAATCTTGTTTTTCATAGCAACCATAAAGCAGATATCGTACCTGTAAATTCACATAAGAAACAAGTAACTACAGACTGGCAGCTGATCAGCGGCGAAACTACCCACGACGATAACATCGTTATAAGAATAGCCGATATAGAATATAACGTTGTTTTTGCGAAGACCTCTAATGGCGCCGATTTTATAACGTTGAGCTGGGTGAAAAATGACAAGGTAATGTCCCGGTCCTACTATTCGGAATAGGCCTTTCTTCATTGCACAATGCAGTATCTTATTTTCTTCACTTCGTTTATCGGCAAGCCGGAATAACAATAATAAATACGGCCATCATTAATCCTGTTGCCAAAACTCGAATTGTAATACTACTTTTACACCTCACAAAAACAGCCCTGAATTGGGTTTGGCTATGTCAACAGCACAAGGAGAAATAAAAAGGGTTACCACGCATACATTACAATCAATGAAACTGCACGGGGAAAAGATCAGTATGCTCACCGCATATGATTTTTCTATGGCCCGTATATTCGATGATGCAGGTATTGATGTGATACTCGTGGGCGATTCGGCATCCAATGTTATGGCGGGGCACGAGACCACCCTCCCTATAACGCTCGACCAGATGATCTACCACGCGCAAAGCGTGGTACGCGCCTGCCAGCGGTGCCTTGTCATTGTGGATCTACCTTTTGGTTCTTACCAGGGAAACAGTAAAGAAGCGCTGCATTCTGCCATCCGCATCATGAAGGAAGCAGGAGCACATGGGATAAAGCTGGAAGGCGGAGAAGAAGTATGTGAGTCTATAAAGCGCATAGTGGGCGCAGGTGTACCGGTAATGGGACACCTGGGGCTTACGCCGCAGTCTATTTATAAATTTGGCACCTACACGGTGCGCGCAAAAGAAGAGGAAGAAGCGGAAACGCTGATCAACAACGCCCGCCTGCTGCAGGAGGCCGGTTGCTTCTCAGTTGTTCTCGAAAAAATACCCGCATCGCTGGGCACAGAGGTAGCACAGCTGCTGAAAATACCGATCATAGGCATAGGCGCCGGTGGTGGTGCAGACGGACAAGTACTGGTAATGCATGACATGCTGGGCATCAATAAAAATTTCTCTCCTCGTTTCCTGCGTAGATATTTAAACCTTTACGAAGAAATATCAGGAGCTACCAGGCAATATATCAAGGATATTAAGAGCAGGGATTTCCCCAACGAAAAAGAGCAGTATTAATCCTCTCCTGCACACCCGCATAGCGTGTGTGAGGTCGAAAGGATCGTGTGAATTGCACGGCATGACAACTTTAGAATAATGAATAAGGAAGCCTGGGAAGAACTTCATGAGGAATTGGCCAGCAAAGGGGTGACACTGGTTGCTGTATCCAAGACAAAACCGGCAGGCGAAATTCAGGCTCTTTACGATCTTGGCCAGCGGCACTTTGGCGAAAACTACGTGCAGGAACTCGTGGAGAAACAGGCCGAACTCCCCGCAGACATACGCTGGCACTACATCGGCCACTTACAAAGTAACAAAGTAAAAGACATGGCGGCGTTCGTCCACCTCATCCATGCAGTGGACAGTTTTAAGTTATTGACCGAGATCAATAAACAGGGTTTGAAGAACAGTCGCGTCATTGATGTGCTCTTACAAATGCATATAGCTGACGAAGAGACAAAGTTCGGCCTTGATGAAAACGAGATCACTACCCTGCTGAAGCAGTATGACGATCAGAAGGACGCCCTGAAAAATGTGCGCATCTGCGGATTGATGGGCATGGCAACATTTACAGATGACCAAACGAAAGTACGGGCTGAATTTGCGCGACTGCACAGTTGTTTCAAGACTCTTGCCGCAACTTCTTTTTCAGGCAAAGAATACTTCTCCATTCGCTCTATGGGCATGAGCGCCGATTACAAAATAGCCATAGAGGAAGGCAGTACGATGGTGCGTATTGGCAGTATGTTGTTTGGCAGCAGGTAAGTATGCGTCATAGCATAGCACGCCTTTCTTTCATTTCCATAAGCTGCAGCCACTTGAATCCCGCTGCCCCAACTACGCTGATAGCGCCTATTGTCCACCAGAGCGCAACAAAACCATAATGCTGTGCGATCTGCGATCCTGCAAACGGGCCCAATACCTGCGCTATAGACCATGCCGCAGTATATAGCCCCGCGTACTGCCCCCGGTTATTAGGTACGGTCCTGTTTATCCAGAAGGAATTCATAAAAGGCATGGACAGCATTTCGCCGGCTGTAACTATGATCGTTGACAATATAGCCAGCCAATAGGTGCCGGGAACAATATTAAACACCGCAAAAGAAAGCCCCACCAGCAACGTGCCCATAATGATGTAGCGCATATTCTTCCGTCTCGGCTCCAATGTAAAGACGATAGCCATTTCGAACAGCGCTATGATAAGCCCGTTTAGCGCCATAATGCAACCTATAAAGAACGGCGTAAGCGACAGGTTCTGCTTGAAGAATACTGGCATGGTGGCAAACAACTGGAAGAAGCAAAAACCAAAAAGTATGGTAAGCACAACGAACACCAGGTAAAGCTTGTCTGAAAAGGCAGAGTGCGTCCTTTCCGTTTTCACCCGGTCTTTGTGTGCCGGAGTTTGTTTGTTCCGTGACGGGTGCAGCACAATTCGCAGTAACACCGCAGCGCCAATATTGGTAAGACCGTCGATCCAGAAAAGCAGGTGGTAATTTCTTGAAGCGATAAACCCGCCTATAGCGCCGCCAACCGTCCATCCGAGATTTATGGAAAGCCTGTTTAAAGAGTAAGATCGCGTACGGTTCTCCTCCTTACTGTACTGTGCTATGGCCGTGGCATTGGCCGGGCGAAACGAATCGTTGAGTGTGGCCAATACAAAGACGCAGATACAGATAGCTGTATAATTACTTAACTGCCCCAGGAAAATAAACATGATACCGCCGCAAAGCAGCGCGCCGAGCTGCACATTATAAAAGCCAAATTTATCCGTGAGTTTACCACCCAGCATTCCGCCGCATATAGCTCCCATCCCAAAAACGGACATTACAAGTCCGGCTTTGCCTATAGGGTAATGCTTTGATTCCGTAAGATATAACGTCATGAAAGGCACCACCATGGTACCCGCCCTGTTTATCAACATAACCAGCGACAGCCACCATGTAGCAGGCGATAAGCCGCTATATGCACTCCGATATAAATTACCTATGCGTGTGATCATGAAAAAAAGGTATCCGAAATGTCGCTAAATACGGATGCCAGCAAAAGTAGAAAGTTTATCTGCCTGTCCTAACTTTTCAGACCATGCACGGAAACTTTCCCGAATTTTAACGGAGAATAAACAAATCGGCGACTACCTGCCAACCTTCGAGGCAATGCGCTCTATGAATTCGTCGATCATCTGGTTATATCCGTCCTTATTCGTTGGTTTCTGGGCAACAGAAACAGCGCCACAGGCCATACAGTTGTCGGTCAGGTTTTGATCGGCATAAGTGGAATAAACAAAGACGGGAATGTGGGCATATTCCGGATCTGCCTTCAGGCGCTTCAATGTATCCAGCCCGTTCATTTTGGGCATATTCTGATCCAGCAATATGATATCGGGCAACCCCTTTCCTTTTCCCGGATCTTCCAGGTATTTGAACACATCGAGGCCATTCTCCGCGCAATCAAGCACCCTGATGTCTTGCCGGTCTTCAAGGAAATAAACAAAAAAGAATTTGTCATCGGCGTCGTCTTCTGCGAGCAGGATATTCATTTTGCGCATAAAGGAACATTTCATAGGGTCTGCGTGAGTGGCAGAACAATTATAAATTCTGAGCCCTCGCCAGGCGTACTCCTGACAGTGATCAGCC
>CAINOM010000161.1 GCA_903851455.1 uncultured Bacteroidota bacterium
ATTGCGCCGGAATAAACCCAGTAGGGGTATAAATCAGCATCCAGCATATCATAAAACTCGTCTCCGTATTTGCGGATAATGGCGTCTTTGAGGAATACGTAAACCGGCACTTTTAAAGACTTACCCAGTTTACAGGCAGGCTTGCACAGCGTTTCGCGCGGCTCATAATTAACAGCCTCATAGCCGGGATGTGAGGTGATGCGTATGGGAAACAAGTGGCATGATATAGGCTTGCGGAAATTTATTTTACCTTCCTTCCAGGCCTTCTCAATACCGCACTTCACTATGCCGCGCTCATCGGTAATACCATATACACATATGCCGCCATCTACAGTGGGCGTCACATAACCATACTCCTTGTCAACAGTATGCGTTCCTTGTTTCTCTATTTCGGAAATGTACTCGGGGGTAAGTGAAGCCTTGATCTTTGGGTAGATGCCCGCGATGATCTTCGTTTCTTCCTTGGTCAAGGGAGCACCGCAATCCCCATCCACACAGCATCCGCCCTTGCATTTGTCAAGGTCGCAGACAAAGTGCTCTTCCACTATTTCATCACCCAGCAGTACATTATCTATCGCTATCATTCTTCAGATTCAAAAATTAAAAAGTCAAAACATTAAAGCAGAAAAATACTTATCCGGATAATAAGGGGAAGCCCCCTTCAGGGGGTTGGGGGTTACATATTCAGATAGTTCATCAGCAGGTTATACTTGTCTGTGATATCGTCCTTCTTATTTTCATCCCCGTATACTTCCTTCACGTGGTATTTGTGCCGTTCAAACGAAGACACAACTGCATCCAGTGATGATCTGTTTAGCTTCAGTGTTACTTCCAGCTGGCCCTGCTCGTTAGTGAAGACCTGCACATTCAGTATGATCACGTCTTCGTTTTCACAGATCCTTGCTATCTCATAGAGTGTGTAATTGCGTGGAGGTATCTCCAGCACAATAATGCCGCCCGGGTTTTCGATGCCACTGTTTTGGGTCATATAGGCCAGCAGCGTGTCCTTGGTAACGGAGCCTACATATTTCTGCTCATGATCAATGACAGGCAATACCGACAAATTCATCTGGTGCACGATCCGCAGCGCCTCAAACGGGTGACCGGACGCTGTGATCGCTGGCCTGTAGTTAAGAAAAGTTGAGGTAGATAACGCGTCCTGGGGTGTTTTCCAATCGAGTATGTCATGCTCCTGCACAAGTGCCACATAATTATCTTCAGATACTACCGGCAGCTCTGTAAAGCTATTATCGTCCATTACCTCCAGCGCGTGGCTGCCGGTATCGGTAGGTAGCAACACAGGCACTGCAGGCGAAATAAGTTGATCAATATTCATTTGTACTTCAAATGTAGGATATGTACTGCAAAACGTACACTTGTTTATTATAGTATTATCAATCGCAAAAATGGCATTCCGGTTACAAAGATCACTAGCATTTTGCAAGGAACGCAGATAATATTGCGTTAAATTCTCCGGGTACTTCCATCATGGGCGCATGGCCGCATTTGTCTATCCAGTGCAGCTCTGAGTTAGGCAGCAGTTTATGAAATTCCTCGGCTACCATGGGTGGTGTGATCGTATCGTTTTTGCCCCAGATAAGGCAGGTAGGTATTTTTATCTCTTTAAGCTCCTCACCCAGGTTGTGCCTGATGGCCGACCGCGCCAGCGCTATTATTTTCAGCGCTTTCAGCCTGTTGTTGATGATGCTGAACACCTCGTCCACCAGCTCCTTCGTTGCCACCTTCGGATCATAAAACGTAAGCTCCGTCTTTTTCTGAACGTAATTGTAATCGCCGCGCTTGGGGTAAGTTTCCCCCATGCCGTTCTCAAACAAACCGGAGCTGCCCGTTAGGGTTATGCTCCTGATACGTTCCTGGTGCTTGAGCGTATAAACAAGCCCCACATGGCCGCCCAGCGAATTGCCCAGCAGGTGTATATTGGTCAGTTTTTGATGCTCAATGAATTTCTGAACGTATTTCGAAAGCCCCGAAACACTTGTTTCAATGAGGGTCAGGTCATAGAGTGGCAGCAAAGGAATGATCACCTTATACTTGTCTTTGAAGCCGTCAACCAGGTCTTTAAAATTGCTCAACGCCCCAAACAAGCCGTGCAGTAAAACCAATGGTTCTCCCGTACCCTCTTCTACATATTTAAATTTACCAGAATGCTTTATTTCGTATTCCATTCACTATGAGTATCGTAATTCTGCTAAAATACTATTGTTTGGTCTAAAAATGCAAACTTGATACTACTTCAATAGCAATATCTTCATAAAATGACCAATTAATGGAAAATATTTTGGGATCAGCCGAAGGAATACTATCGCCTTCAGTGGCCATAGCACGCTTGTACATTCGTTCTCTATTCAGCCTGCCTTAAAGAAATCAAAGGCCACCCCCCGAAGAGCAGCTCCTGAAACATTTTCAAATTTTCAAATTCCTCAATTTTCAAATTACTTATTCACC
>CAINOM010000162.1 GCA_903851455.1 uncultured Bacteroidota bacterium
AAACAAGGTGTTCCATTTTGTAATTGAGAAGTAATAAAATTCAGCTTATAAGGAGTTCGAATGGGGGCAATTTGCCCCCATTCGCATTGTGTGTCAGGCACATTAGGAGATTCATGGAAAACATATCGGGAGTACCCGGCGCAATTGCTCCGACAGGCAAAGTCAGCAGTTATATTACCATAGAGAGATCGCTATGGTTTCCTTTTTGGACGAAAATCAGTTCCGCGTCCCGTGCTTTGCTGCTTATAAAAGTTAAATATTGGCCCCTATTCAGAGCGCCTGATATCAATAATTGAAATGCGATGGGGGATTTGTCTCCGGTGCGCTAAATCTCAAATATCGTAACTTTAATATGACGTAGCTTTTCTTACCGGCTAAATGGTTTGCTTATGAAAACTTTTGTTCTTTGTTTCGTTATCGGCATTTTGTTCTTTGGGTGTGGTAAAAGCGCTACCACGCCTTTAACTCCCGCCAGGAAATTAGCCGGCAACTGGACCACTCCAAACCCTGTGACATTTTATTATTGCAGTGACGGATGTGGTGGCTATAGTCGTTACAGCTCGAACGCCATGAAAGTGAATTGGCAGATAACGGAGCTTGGTGACAGTTCTGTAAATATTACCGAGACACTCGTATCTTCTTCAGCCCAAACGATCATAGGGAGCAATTGCGGATTACCAAATCCTCCTTTGTCGTTTCCGATGCAGTTTGTAGGTGTAATATCCGGCAGTAAGTTCGCTCTTGATGAGAGCCAGATGTTGTATAGCAGCTCGGGCGCTGCATTAGGGATGGGAAATGTGCGGATAGGCATATTCAGCTTCACGACCGACGTGATCACCGGTTATATTGTAGAAACTGATTGCCCCGCATATTGTTCGGGCTATGAAACAGATTCTACGGCGTTTATCCTGACCAAGGTGAACTAAACAGTAATTGATTGCTCATACGGGTAGTAAAAACGACGGGCATTTTAGGGAAATGCCCGCTGTTTAGCAGTAAGATCATAGCTTGTATGTAAAAGCAAACCCACTGCTTCCATTATCGAGCAGGGCGGGGGAAACCGTCCACTTTTGGGGCTTCGTTCTGCTTTTGTGAAGGGTAGGGGTAAGTAGCCCTGCAGTTGTGCCTACGATAGCTCCCGTGAGAATATCAGACGGAAAATGTTTGCCGGCTTCGAGACGCATATATCCCATACCGATGGTAGCTGCGGCTGCTCCGCCATAAACAAGCCATTTCCAGTTTGATTCAGGATGATAATCATCGTACACTTTTGCAATGAAGAAAGTACTGGTTGCGACCACGGCTACATGGCCGGCGAAAAACGAATTCCGGTAATTGCCATTGTGTCTATAGCTCATATCCAGGCTGGTATTGTATACGTCAGGGCGGTACCTGTCAATAAAATAAACTGAACTTCCATAAACAACTCCTGTGAATGCAAATGCTTCAAGGTACATGATACTGATCTTGCCCGCGTCTTTGCGCATTTTTTTATCAATGAAAAGGATTGCGGGAAGCGGCATTACTGCATAGAAAGGGTAATAACTTATCCTGTCCATATTCAGGTCGTGATACTTTGTTGCCCAGCGATCGAAAACAGGAATGTTGTTTTTATCCAATGCCGCTATTGTTGCGTCAGGGGTATTTGTTTTTGTATAGATCTTTGAAAATGCGTAGGCGGTTGCGGTAAATCCGACGACAATTATCGGTACAACTGTTTTGTAGTTCATCTTGTAAACTTTGGGAGGTCGATTACTCACAACATCATCAGAAATGATCGTGTCGCTTGCAATTGGGCTTTGCGTCGAAGCGAAACTTTGATCGAACGTTGAAATAGTGGCTAACTCCTGCCCGTTTAACCTTGTCGCGAAAAATAAAATGAAGAACAGTATTGAAGCGGTGAATTATGACAGATGGAGCATCTGCAAGCCGGCTTGCAAGCTGGGCGAGAGCTTAAAAATTCCGATATATAAGTTTTTGAAAGAATCGCTTACACGCAAGTTTGGAGAGAAATGGTATGGAGAATTAGAAGTTGCCGCCGAACATCTGATCG
>CAINOM010000163.1 GCA_903851455.1 uncultured Bacteroidota bacterium
CAGTTTGTACGGGTACAACCATCACACTTACAGATGCCACGGCAAGTGGCGGCTCAGGCGCATGGAGCAGCGGCAATACAGCAGTAGGAACAGTCGATCCGGTTTCAGGTGTAGTATATGGAGTGAGCGCCGGTACGACAACTATTAGTTATGCGGTGTCCTCAGTTTCTTGTGGCATAATTACAGCAACTATCATTGTTACCGTAAATACGACACCGGTGGCAGGAACAATAACTGGCCCCAATGCGGTATGTACGGGCGCAACCATAACACTTGCTGATGTCACAGCAGTTGGTGCGGGTGTGTGGAGCAGCAGCAATACAGCAGTAGGTACAATTAGCGCGGCCGGAGTAGTTTACGGAGTGAGTGCAGGAACAACAACAATTAGTTATACGATATCTACGGCATCTTGTAGCACTGTTACGGGAACTGCAGTAGTAACCGTAAACACAACACCAGTAGCTGGCACAATCACTGGCCCCGGCACAGTTTGTACGGGTACAACCATCACACTTACAGATGCCACGGCAAGTGGCGGCTCAGGCGCATGGAGCAGCAGCAGTTCCGAAGTGGGAACGGTAGATCCAATAACGGGTGTAGTATTTGGTGTGATCTCAGGAACAACCTCGATAACTTACACGACAACTAGCGCGCTCTGCGGCAGCGCTACTGCGACAAAAATCGTGACAGTCATTACCACGCCTGCAGCCGGCACGATCACAGGCTCCGGTTCGGTATGTACAGGTGCAACCATTACACTTTATGATGGTACCGCAGCCGGTCCTGGTGTATGGAGCAGCAGCAACACAGCGGTTGGTTCCGTTGGCTCAGCTTCAGGTGTGGTATTGGGAGTAAGTACCGGCACAACCAGCATCAGCTACACTACATCTAATATTTGCGGCAGTGCATCAGCTAATTTTACGGTTAGTGTTGACCCGCTACCGAGTGCCGGTGTTATCAATGGCTTGACAAGTGTTTGTGTAAACAGCGTCATCTCCCTGAGTGATACCACTTCCGGTGGTACCTGGAGCAGCAGCAACCTATCCGCAGCAACAGTTGGATCTACAGGTATCGTGACCGGTGTAAGCGCCGGAACTGCGGGTATCACCTATACTCACACAAATGGATGCGGCACCGCGACTACGGGCTATTCCATCACGGTTAATCCATTGCCCAATGCCGGAAACATTTTGGGGTCTACAGTTATATGCGTTGGCAGTATCCTTACATTAACTGATAGCGCCGCTGGTGGTGCATGGAGCAGTAGCAACACTTCTGTTGCCACTGTAAGTTCGGTGGGATTGGTTACCGGAGTTAGTGCAGGAACTTCCAGCATCTTCTATAGCAACACTAATATGTGTGGTACAGCAACCGATACTCTTACAGTAAATGTTGACACCGCGTTTGCGCTTTCGGTAGAGGTATATGCGAACCCTGGAACTGCCATAACGTTCTTCCAGGTAGACACGTTCACAGCAGTCGTTACAGATATCAATGGTTATGAGGTCAATTACCAGTGGATAGTAAATAGTAGCATCATCAGCGGAGCTACAAATGCTACTTTTGTTTCGGGGCTTCTGTCAGACAGAGATTCTGTTACCTGTGTCGTTTCAAGCGATGTTCCCTGCATATTCCCGTCGTTCAATTCTGTGATCGTGCATGTTTTAAGAGTTGGAGTACCACAATATACTTCCGGGGTGGACAATGTGAGACTGATCCCTAACCCGAATAACGGACAGTTTACGATAAAGGGCTCACTCGGCAATTCAGACTCCGAAGCATTTATCGAAATAACAGACATGCTTGGTCAGTCAGTTTATAAGAGCAGGGTAACGGCGAAAGATGGTGTGATCGACGAGGAAATACGGCTTAGCAGCACAATGGCAAATGGAATGTATATACTAAATCTCCATTCCGGAACGAAGAATGATGTATTCCATTTTGTAATCGAGCAGTAGAAGTATTGCTTAAAGCTGAATTTTATTCAGAATTCATTAAATGACAAAACGAACACTGTCACATCAGAGGGACGAAAATGGGCAACATTGTTTTAAACATTGCCTGGTATGTCGAATGATTGAAAACAAGATTTAGGATTTTCATAGTGATAGGTTTATAGGGGCTTGCCTGTTCTCAGGCGGGCTTTTATTAATGACTCATTTGAATATTGAATACCCCTAAGTGGCACGAATATTTTTGGCAAAATCGTCTCTTAGTAAAAAATAGTTTGATGGATTATACGTTACAATTCCAACATGTTATCGAAAAACTGAAGCATAACGAGCGCTTTGGGTTATTTGAACGAGGGCAGATTTGTTGCTTTGAAGACGGCACCAGGGTAGACTACAGTACCATATGGAGGGCCATGAAAGAGGTTTATCCGGCTGAACTTATCCGTCACAAAACAATGGCCCAGATTTGCCCTGATTCATTCGTTGGCAGCTTCTCTCATACATTTGCGCGGCATGACTGGATAAGAAGCACCAGAAAGTCTACCATTAAAAATATTTTACAAATACTGTCCAGCAGGCGTAATTGAGTTAAGTCTTTGTTTCCTCTAAGAAACCAACTATCTAGCAAAGGTTCTGTTTGCTTTTTTATTCGCATTTTTGAAATGATACGATGGTTATAGTCTCTGTCGCTAAAACCTCTCTTGAGTTCTACTTTAAAGTATCGTGAGCCTTTTCATTAGCCGCTCCATCTCGTGTAGATCATCTAAAAAGTTCGATAATCCGAAGCATTCGTCTACGAAGGAGAGGGTGAAGTAGATTGAGTTACTCACTCAAAGCTGCCATTTAAGATGCTAAATGATGCTCTGACGTTGAAGGATTCCCCCAAGCTCA
>CAINOM010000164.1 GCA_903851455.1 uncultured Bacteroidota bacterium
GATTTGATCTGTGCATTACCACCCACGCGGCTTACAGAGATACCTACGTTGATCGCAGGGCGTATACCTGAGTTGAAGAGGTTCGACTCAAGGAATATCTGTCCGTCGGTGATCGAGATCACGTTCGTAGGAATGTATGCAGATACGTCACCAGCCTGTGTTTCAATGATCGGAAGTGCCGTAAGCGATCCGCCACCCTTTACGAGATGCTTGATGCTTTCCGGAAGGTCATTCATCTTCTTTGCCACGTCATCGTTGTTGATCACCTTGGCGGCGCGCTCCAGCAAACGGCTATGCAGGTAGAATACGTCACCCGGATAAGCTTCACGGCCCGGAGGACGGCGCAGCAGCAGCGATACCTCACGGTAAGCCACAGCCTGCTTTGAAAGATCGTCATAGATGATCAGCGCCGGACGGCCTGTATCACGGAAGAACTCACCGATGGCAGCGCCCGCAAACGGAGCGTAGAACTGCAGCGGTGCCGGCTCAGAAGCCGAAGCCGCTACAATGGTTGTATATGCCATAGCGCCGTTGTCTTCCAGTGTCTTCATCACCTGTGCCACTGTCGATGCTTTCTGCCCGATAGCTACATAGATGCAATACACCGTATTACCTGCCGCATGAAATTCTTTTTGATTGATGATGGTATCCACGCAGATAGCCGTCTTACCCGTCTGGCGGTCACCGATTACCAGCTCGCGCTGTCCGCGGCCGATCGGGATCATGGCATCGATCGCCTTGATACCTGTCTGCAACGGCTCCTTTACCGGCTCACGGAAGATAACGCCCGGCGCTTTACGCTCCAGCGGCATCTCATAGAGTTCGCCCTGTATCGGACCTTTACCATCAATTGCCTCGCCGAGTGTATTTACAACACGGCCGGCCATACCGTCGCCTACCTTAATAGACGCGATCTTGTTGGTACGTTTTACCTTATCGCCTTCCTTGATCGACATATAGTCGCCCATGAGTACCACACCCACGTTGTCTTCTTCAAGGTTAAGAGCGATCGCCTTTACACCATTTGCAAATTCAACCAGCTCACCCTGGCGCACGCCGTTAAGGCCATATACGCGGGCAATACCGTCACCTATCTGCAATACGGTACCTACTTCTTCGAGGGTAGCCGCGCTGTCTACGTGGCTCAGCTGCTGGCGGAGGATCGCCGATATTTCATCCGGTTTAATATCAACCATATTTATAAATTCAAAAGTTAAAATTCAAAAAAAATCGCAATTCCCGTATCTCATTAGACCTCACCCTCTCCTTTAGGAGAGGGGCGGGGTTAGGTTTTACATTTTCGCTACATAGCTTGTATCTACCACCTTATTCTTCAGGTCGTTCAGGCTCTTCTGCACGCTTGCGTCAAACAGCCTGTCTTCCAGCTCCAGCACAAAACCACCTATCAGGCGCTCGTCTACCGCAGTCTTTATTTCCACTTTGTCGCCGGGCATAAAACCGGACACCTTTGCTGCGATGCTGTTTTTCATTGCATCATTCATTGGCGTTGCGGTTGTCAGCTTCACGATCCTTATGTTCTTCAGGGTATTATATTGCTCTATAAATGCGGGCGCTATTTCAGGCAGGTTGAGCTCACGTCCTTTAGCCACCAGCAGGTTCAATAATGCCTGCGTGAACTGGTTGATGTTAAAACGCTTCAGCACTTCATTCAATACACTAAGCTTCTTATCTGCACTGATAACCGGGCTGCGGAGCATAACGTCAAAATCACGGCTCTGGGAGCAAATGCTATGCAGCACCTGCATATCCTGCAACACGGCATCCTGGCAGTTCTTCTCAACTGCCAGGTCCAGCAATGATTTTGCGTATCTTGAAGCTAGGCGTGGATTTTGCATAATTTTTACCTCTCCCTAACCCTCTCCAAAGAAGAGGGAAGTGTTTTTAAATACTTATTAATAATTACCACTCACGTACCATCTCCTCCCCTTCGGGGAGGCTGGGAGGGGTCTAATTCAACTTAATATCTTCAGCAAGCATTTTCATATAGGCTTCCTGGCCGTCAGCTGCGTTCAGCTGCTTGCGCAGTATGCGCTCAGCCACGCCAAGTGCCAGCGTGCCTATTTCGTTCTTCACCTCTGCAAGTGCAGCGTTCTTCTGCTGCGTTATCTGCTGCTGTGCATCTATGATTATTTTGTTGGCTTCTACCTTGGCCTGCTCTTTCGCATCGTTGATCATGCGGTCCTTCATGTCCTTAGCTTCTTTCAGCATGGCAGTGCGCTCTTCGCGGGCCTGTACCAGCAGCTTTTCATTTTCTGCTTTCAGCTGGCTCATTTCAGCCTTTACACGCTCGGCAGTAGCTATAGAATCAGCTATGCCTTTTTCGCGCTCGCCCAATGACTCAAGAATGGGCTTCCACGCAAATTTTTTGAGGATCATGAAAACAGCCAAAAACGCTATCAGCGTCCAGAAAAATAAACCGAGTTCCGGGGTTAATAAATCCATTGTAGTACAAGTTAAAACCCCCGGCCCCTAAAGGGGGTACAAGGAGTCGTTAATGTTAAGCTTTCAAGCTACTATTCAGCAGCCCATTTTAAAGAACTAATAATATAATTTCAGTCAAGTCCCACAGCTGATGTCTTAGAACAAAAGCACTCCCCCTTCAGGGGGCCGGGGGGTTAGGCCGGGGGCTTGAAAATAACTGCATCCTCTGCCCTCTGCGTTGGATGCAGTTATTACTTTCTTTGGCCGACTACTATACGAAGATAGCGAGGATGCCTGCGATTACCGCAAACAGAGCCACACCCTCTACGAAGGCAGCAGTCAGGATCATGTTAGCGCGAATGTCGCTCATAGCTTCGGGCTGGCGTGCGATAGCTTCTACCGCACCTTTACCGATCTGGCCGATACCTACACCTGCACCCAGTGCAGCGATACCTGCGCCTACTGCGCCACCGGCTTTCGCCATGTCGCCAGCTAACATAATTGTGTTCATTAATACTGACATGTTACTTGGTTTTAATTAAAAAAAACGATAAAAATATTTTCAAAAACTATTACGCTCTTTTCTCTCTGCTCGCTGCCGCTGCAGACTGCCCTCTGTTCTGCCAGCTGAAAACTGCCGACTGCTAACTAATTAGTGCGCCAATCCTTCACTCAGCTCTGCATGGTCATGATCATGGTCACCTTCTATCGCCTGGCCTATAAATACTGCGGTCAGGTTAGCAAAGATGAACGCCTGTATCACTGCTACCAGCAACTCAAGCATGAACATGAATATAGAGAATGCCAGTGATACGATCACAAAACCACCGCCTACATATACATTGAGCAGCGCAAAGATGAATATCAGGCAGATAACGCTCAGTATCACAATGTGACCCGCAAGCATATTTGCAAAAAGACGTATCATCAAGGCTACAGGCTTGATGCAAAGCGACATAACCTCGATCAGCACCAGCAAACACTTCACCAGGAATGGTACATTTGGCGGATTGAGCAGGTGACCCCAGAAATGCTTGTTGCTGTTCGCCATCATCACAATGAAAGCGATAAGCGCCAGGCAGGCAGTAACTGCTATGTTACCCGTGAAGTTAGCGCCACCGGGCAGCAGGCCCAGCAGGTTGTTGATCCAGATAAAGAAGAATATGGTCAGCAGCAGCGGCATGAACCTTACATACTTATGACCGAGGTTTGGCTTAGCCACTTCATCCCTTATAAAGATGATGATCACCTCCAGTCCATTCTGAAAACCCTTAGGAGCTGTATTCACTTTGTACTTCTTAGCCGCAGAGGTCATCGCCCACAACAACAGCACAACACCTATCAGCATGCTCAGCACATTCTTGGTAATAGAGAAATCATATACTTTAGAACCATCGGTCGCCAGTATTTTTTCCTTCATTACCTTTTCTATGTAAAGGCCTTCGTATTCGTTGCTTATTTTTTTGCCATCTGCATCCTTATGCCACTCTTCAAACCGCGATGCAGAGAACATTTTGAGCTGGCCATGTGCATATACTATTATAGGCAGTGGAAAAGCGATCGGCTTTTCTTCACCGTTCTCTTTCTTAAGGCTGAACAAATGCCACTCGTGAGAATCCGACACGTGGCCAAAAACTAATTCTGTGATATTTATGCCTTTTTTTTCTTCGTGGGCAGGTGCTACAGCTTCCGCTGGTGCATTTTCGTGATTTCCCGCGCCCTGCGCGAAAGTAGAATTCACGACTCCCGACAGCCCGAAAACCAATATGAATAAGGAAAAGAGACGCTTACAACTCATTACCGCTCTGAAATTTTGCGCAAAGATATGGGTTTTATGTTCAAAAAAAAGTTTCTTTTAGGGTAAATTACTTTAAATTTATTTCCACTTTATCCAACCTTTTTGAACAGAAGGTGTGCATCTCTTCCGCGATTCGGTAGTCGACACGATAAATGCTCAGTTTGGTGGGTTTCCGATTCCTGACTAACGAGATAAATCTACTTATAGCACACTATTACATAGCCTCTGCCCTGATCATTATCGCGCCAATTTTCATAATCAACACTGATATTCTCCTGGTCCAAAGCATCAGACA
>CAINOM010000165.1 GCA_903851455.1 uncultured Bacteroidota bacterium
GTACTGAAGTGGTGTTACGGGCGTTTTTACCGGTGCTTCGTGAAATTTGCCGCTGGTCGTGCGCGCAGAAACAGGTTCCGACACAGAATGGCATGCAAATAATAGAAAGGATAAAACGGTAATGGCTATATAAGAAGGTGTAAATCGCATATTTTGTTGCTGCAATATCGGCAAAATAATATTTCTATTTTAAGTAGCCAGTTCAATTTTAACAAATCCCCTGATGTCATCTATGATTTCGTAGTAACATTGGTTTAAATGGTAGTAGTTGGTTACAAATATCTCAAACGCTTTTTCAATGGGCGGCATATGTTTTGCCCGCCTTGCCAGTCCGCTCAAAGATCGTTCCATCCCCTTCAGCGCACGGTAGCCAAGCAGCCAGTTATGGCTTTTCATGTAAGGGAAATATTCTGCGAATTTAGGCGGAAAATATTTTTCATTTTCCTCCAGTTGCACGTAGACATTTTCCGAAAACCGCTGCAATGCTTCCTGTGTCGGAAAGTACTTGGGGTCGCTGGCCAGGAAGTGATCGTACAGGTATCCATGATGGCCCCTGCATACAGTCCATAAACCTCGCGAAACGGTAGCTTGGCACGCTGCGTAGCCGGGTGGAGATCGGTGTACTCGTCTATTTTGCGATGGAGCATTATCCCCTTTTTTATGCCATCAGGATATTGCTCTAAAGCTATTTTGCCTTTCACATGATCGCCTATCATATTGCCGGTAAGTATATCGCCATCGCCGAATGAAAGGAAAGCATGCCCCAGGTAATTCATGGCTGCAATTTAGGCAATTTGGCGGTTGAAATTTGATAAGGATTTTCTGTGTTATTTACCCAGGTCATCCTGCAGCGCTTTCAATTCAATATATAGTTTCTCGAGCGAGATCACCTGGGTCTCATCAAGAATAAAAGGAGTAGCAGCAGCTGGCATGGAGTCTCCTATGTTTATTTTTATTGCGGGGTTCAGTTGGGGCAGCTGTTTCAATATTGCGTTAAAGATCTGCAGGCACTCATTGATCTTTGCCTGCTGAGTTGTAGTGGCGGGCGCAATTTGTGCTATTTTCTTTTCATCCTGCTCCAGGTGTATGTTGTTCAGGTCCCTGGTTATGCGCACATTGCAGGTGATGAGGTCATAATACACCTCGGATTTCTCACGACCCGGTTCTTCCATATAGCGATTAAAGGAGTCGAAGACATTACTGTTCTTAGATTCTACACTGCGCTTGAATCTGGTCCAGTTGGTGATCGGTGTCTCAGAATAGAAGGTGGCCAGGAAATATTCATAGTTGCTATAGATAGCGTCGGCAAGATGCGATGGCAGCCATTTCTTATCCCATGTGGGCAGCAGCGCAAAACCAGATATTACAGCAAGTAACGCGCCGCCGATCGTGCAGATGGCCCGGGTCAACATCAGCGAATCGTTGTATGCCATTTCAAGATTGAACAGTAACACCAGGTTAAGCGTTATGACAAATGCGGCAACGGCGTACTGTTTCCGTACATAGTAAACCATAAGCACGAAGGTGAGAAACAGAATGCCCTCCTTCAGGTGCAACCCGGCGGGTGTGTGCAGCAGCAGGCTGCCCGCTATGCCTCCCAATACGGTTCCCACTACTCTGTCTATCGCCTTTCTGAAAGTGGCGCCGAAGTAGGGTTGTATCACGATCATAACACTGAACGGTATCCAGTACCCATGATCCACATTGAACCATTTATAAATAAACAGCCCCACTGTCGCGGCTATTGCCGAGCGCAGCGCATACCGTGTCGTAAAAGAACTGGAATTGAACAGAACGCGCAGGCTGCCAGCAAGGTATTTCGGCTTTAATACAAACAGCGTTTTCAGGAACGAATACGAGCGGTATACTGGCTTGTCTGTACCCATTTGTTCTATCCGTTGAATGGCATTTTCCATCAGCTTCACGGTGCGGCCTGTAAGTTGCAATATCCTTTTTATGGCGCGTGTCTGCTGCTCATTTTCAGGGAGCGGGTAGTCTGCTATAAGCGAGGTTAGTTTTTTCAGCCGGTTGATATTAGACACCGCCAGCAGCTTCTCTTCCGGCTTCAGCGTGATAACAAATACAGAGATACGGCTCACGGCCTCCCTCATGGCGCTGAATAGTGTGGCTGCCTTTACGCGTAGCTCTTTATCGAGGTCCGGCACGGCAATATGCTCCATAGCCTCGCCCATCGCTATTACGTTCACCGCCACGAGTCCGGCCGATTTGCGCAGCAGCGTTAATTGGTATTGCGAATGATCTTTTTGATTTACCTGGTGAGCCATCCGCCGGTAAAACTGGTAAGAGTTGTCTATTGCAGTGCGCACTTCATTTTCTTTTACATAAACCTCGCTGCTCGGTCCTCCCGCATGTTTGTCGTTGCCGCTCTTGGAGATGGTCTCTATCAGCTCGCCTATTGCCCGCCATATCAGCGCTATTTGCCGCCTGAACGGCTCCTCGGCAGGTGTGAGCAATGAAATAAATATACCTACGAGTACCGGCCACAGTGCGCCTATCGCTATGAGAATAAGCCGGTGCTTTATATCTGCAAAGTTTTTCTCAGGGTATGCATTGCAAATGATGAACAGCAGGTAAACGCAGATGGCAAGGCCACTCGCCCGGTCCCCGATGTTTTTCAATAGTGTAGTAAAGGGAATCCGCTATGAAACATGTAAAGAAGCCTTTGGGCGCTGGCGGCTTGCATGAATTGACAGATAGCGACCTCAACAA